>NZ_JAWOAI010000014.1:0-44970 GCF_033194735.1 Streptomyces sp. W16 | reverse complement strand
CTGCCCGTGCTGCCGGCCCGTCCCAGCCCGCCCGGACGCCCACCCCGCACCGGAGCCGGCTGCCGACCGGCTGACGGCTCGCACCGGAGTCGGCTGCGGGCGGCCAACGGTCGCGCTGGAGTCGGTCAAGTGAAGGCCCGCAGTCGTACCGAAATCGGAAGGTGGACGATGGCAAGTGCCGGAGGCCATCCGTACCGGCGAAATCCAGCCGCCCTTCCGGCGGGAACCGATCGTCCCTCGGGTGCTGGTCGAGTGGTCGAAGCCCTGCCCAATCGGGGCGAAAGCCACGGTGAACCGGAGTCCTGCTCTGATTCACCACCCCTGGGTCATCACATGGCGCGATCCGCATTCCTATGATGGGCCCACGACACCGCGGGCCGCTGCGACCAGGCAGTCCGACGCGGTGCAGACGCGGCGTGATGGTGGAGGGGTCGATGACTCAGGGGGCCGGTCAGGGACCCGAGGTGGAGCGGGCGGCGACGTTGCGCGACTTCCGGGTACCGGCATACGTCCACGAGACCGGTCCGTACGCCGACAGCGCGCAGCCCGGCGGCACCGTACGACCTGATGAGGAGGCCTTCGACGAGGCCTTCGACGAGGCCTATCCGGAGGGCTACACGCCCACTCAGCGCGATCTGCCGGTCATCAATCGGGGTGACACGGTTCAGGTCGCCGTGGACCCGGCGTCAGTGGGCATCCCGCGGCAGACGGAGGGCCCCGGTCCGCTCTTCGTCGTAGGGGATGTGCACGGCTACCTCGACGAACTGGTGGCCGCACTGCGGGAGAAGGGCCTGATCGACGCCGCCGGCAGCTGGTGCGCGGGCACGGCCCGGCTCTGGTTCCTCGGCGACTTCACCGACCGCGGGCCCGACGGCATCGGCGTCATCGACCTGGTGATGCGCCTGTCCGCCGAGGCCGCCGCGGCCGGCGGCTACTGCAAGGCGCTCATGGGCAACCACGAGCTGCTCCTGCTCGGCGCCAAGCGGTTCGGCGACACCCCCGTCAACTCCGGCGCGGGTACCGCCACCTTCCAGGCGGCCTGGCTGCTCAACGGCGGCCAGAAGACCGACATGGACCGCCTCCAGGACGTCCACCTGCAGTGGATGTCCCGCCTGGACGCCATGGAGCAGGTCGACGGCCACCTCCTCGTCCACTCCGACACCACCGCCTACCTCGACTACGGCGACTCGATCGAGGCGGTCAACGACAACGTCCGCGAGACCCTCACGCGCAACGACGCGGACGAGGTGTGGGACGTGTTCCGCAAGTTCACCAAGCGCTTCTCCTTCCGCGACGAGGGTGGCGCCGAACATGTCCGCTCATTGCTCGACATGTACGGCGGAAGCCGGATCGTGCACGGCCACAGCCCGATTCCCTATCTCCTGGGCGACGTCGGCTCCGAGGACGGCGAGGACACCCCCACGCCCGTGGTCGAGGGACCGCACGTCTACGCCGAGGGACTCGCCATCGCGATGGACGGCGGAGTGACCATGGCCGGAAAACTGCTGGTCCAGCAACTGCCGCTGGATATCTGAGCGTTTAACGGGCAGACGTCCCCCTCGGAGGACCGGCGGACGACTGCGCTGGCCAGGGCCAATTTCTGGAAACCCCCTGTCACCGTGTGCCGTCGCCGCTCTACCATCGGCTTATCCGTAGCAGGCTCCCCTCCGTTTCTGCCCGACGGCTCGTTGGCATGCGAGCCCCAAGCCCTACGGAGCATCGGGGGATGCACATGAACAGCGTTCCGCAGCACCTGCACAGCGAGGACCGCCAGGAGTACGAGCGGATCCTCGACGAGGCGCTGCGCTCCGCCCCTACCCGCCCGGAACTGGCCGCTGTCGGTAAGCGGCTCAACCCCGAACAGCTGCGCACCATGGCGCTGAACGCCACCGCACTCATCACGGCGGCCGCGGCGACCGAGTACCAGCACTACGTGAAGGTCCGCGAGGAACTGCGCCAGCCGGCGTCGTCCACCCCGTCGTCCGTCCGCGAGACCGGCTCCGCTGAGCCGGACGGCGTGGGCGCGATGGGGCTCGCCACCACCCTGGGGGAGGCTGCCGAGGGTGCCGGTGCCGTCGCCGTCGCCGCCGTCCTCACCCCCGTCCTCGCCGGCACTGCCGCGGCGATATTCCTGCTCGTGGGCTACATCCTCAAGATGCTCACCCCCGAGCCCACGTTCGCGCAGACCATGCTCACCGCCGGCTGGGTGTTCGGCGCGATGACCGCCGCGGCGATCCTCGTCGCCGCCATCGGCCTGCTGCTCACGGCCCTGCGCAACAGGCCGACGTTCGACACCGGCCCCTACGGCGAGTCGGGCGGTGAAGTGGCCCGGGCCAGGGAAGCCTGGCACGACGCCCTTCTGGAACGCGGCATCCTGCCGTTCCTCCAGGAGGCGCTCGCGGCTCCGGGCACGACGGCACGACGCCGTACGACGCCCCCGGCACCGAGTCGCATGCCGCACCTCGGCTACGACCGCCCGGGCTTCTCCAGCCCCGACGACGGCCCGGAACCGGGTCACCGCCCGAGCTTCAGCAGCCCGGACTTCAGCAGCCCGGACTTCGGGGGGCCCGAGCACGCGCCGGAGTAGCCCCTCGGCTTGCGCCCCCACCCAGGGGAGCGCAAGCCGAATTCCTACTGTCGAATTCACTGCATTCGGCGAATTATCTGCGCCGCAGCCCTTTCCACCGGGGTGCGGCTGTGGACGTGTACCAGTGCGAGATGGAAGAGCGCCGGTGCGACAGGTGCCCACCGGTGAATGCGATCGGCGCGCAGCATGTATTTGATCACCGCCGAAGGGCGGAAGGGAACGAAATCGATGGTCTGGTGTTCCCATCTGTCCGCCACCCCTCTGCTCATACGCACCTGGAGATCGGCGCAACTCACGTCCTTGAGCCGGGCGTAGAAGTGAGCACTCCATTGTCGCTTCTCGATGTCCAGCACGAAGGCGAGCATTTCGAGTGCGTACTCGTGCGGTTCTATGGCCAGTTCCTCCCGCATGCCGCGCCGCGCGACCGCGTACAGATCCGGGGCGCTCCTGCCGGACGAGTCGATGTGCCGTGACATGCCCTCGTTGACGGACGAGTTCCACACACCTGGGGCCATGCGGACCCGGTCACTGCGCTGGCTGACGACCAGCATGTCGTCGGCCGTCACCACCGCGATATTCACGGCGAAACTGCATTGCAGAAAAGCAGGTGCCGACAGCGGGTCCTCGGGATCGAGATAGCGCGAACGAGGGGTGGTCCCGTCGGACAGCCGACGGTCCAACTGCTGGGTCGCGAGAAAAGTGTAATAGTCCGTCGGACGTAAACGCAGGTGGATTTCCGGCTGTTCTTCGAGCGCGGTCCGGGAGATACCGACCGTCTCGACCGCGTATCGAGGTCCGTTCCACAACGGTGTTCGGCCCTCTGCCTGCAGGCGCGCGCTTTCTTCCTCGATCTCGGCCCGCCATTCGACCATGTCCGGGGGCAGCTCGATTTCCTGGTCCAATACCTGGATGTAGACCGCTTGCGCCGGTATGGATGCCTCCCCGTCGCCTTCGACGATCAGGGCGGAGGTATGAAGCGGACCGAGGGAGAACGTTCTCCACGCCGGGCTGGACTCCTCCCGCCGGCGCAGACCGCGGACCGCGCTCTTCGAGCGGGCGCGCAGCCTGTACCAGCTGTTCTGTATCGGATCCTGGAACAGCACCGCGACCAGCATGCCCAGCACGGCGCCGACAACCCCGTTGGCCAGATCGATCCCACCCATGTCAGGCAGGGTAGAGACCTTGATCGCGGCACGCGTGATCTTGTCTCTTCCGTTACGACGTCCGACGGGGTTCGCCACGATGTGCTCGTACGGGGGCTACCTCGACCTCTCATTCGGAGGCCAGTCCCATCCTCCGCAGCGCCCTCATCCGGTTGGCTGGTGATCGTCACCGATCAGGACCAGGCACAACGGGGGATTCGGACAGGCAGATGCCGTCGTCGAGGAAGACCTGCGCCACCGTGCTGGCAGCAGCGTTGCTCGCACTGGCCTCACCCGTGGCCGCGACCGCCACCACCGGACACCCGGCCCCGAACCACCCCTCCCACGTGTACGACGAGGCCATGCTGCAGCGCGACCTGGCAGCCGTCCGGAAAGCCGGGGGCGACGATGTGAACGTGCTGGCCAGGGTCGACGGACCGAACGGCGCGCCACTCATGGCCCGCATCGGCACCCGCACGGCCGACTCCACGGCCCCGATCCCCTGGAACGCCCACTTCCGCGTGGCGAGCACGACGAAGACGTTCGTGGCGACCGTCGTCCTCCAACTCGTGGCGGAGAAGCGGCTGTCGCTCGACGACACCGTGGAGCACTGGCTGCCGGGAGTCGTCACGGGCAGCGGCAACGACGGCACCCGCATCACCGTCCGCGACCTGCTCCGCCAGACCAGCGGCCTCTACGACTACATCGACGACCCGGAGATCCAGGACCGCCTGATCAACCACTTCGACGAGAACCGCTATGACACCACCCCGGCGGCCGACCTGGTCGCGGTCGCGATGAAGCACCACCCGCTCTTCGTGCCGCAGCCGGGCGGGGCCACCCGATGGGCGTACTCCAACACCAACTACCTGCTGGCCGGGATGATCGCCGAGAAGGCCGGCGGGGCGAGCTGGCAGGACCTGGTCGCCCACCGGATCATCGCGAAGCTCGGACTGCGCAACACCTCCGTCCCCGGGCTCGACCCGTTCCTTCCCGACCCGCACGTGAACGCGTACCTGACGACCGCCGACGGCAAGCGTCTCGACGTCACCGATCACAGCTTTCAGCACACCGCGGACTCCGGCGTGGTGAGCACCACCGCCGACCTGAACACCTTCTTCCGGGCCCTGGCCGGCGGCAGACTGCTCCCCGCCGCACAGTGGCGCGAGATGCGGCAGACCGTCGTGCGGACCGACGACCCGGAGGACGTGGCCGAGATGCCCGAGGGCACCTACGGCCTCGGCCTGCGCAAGATCCCGCTCTCCTGCGGCGGTTTCTACTACACCCACGAGGGCGACGGAGCAGGCGTCAACACCCGCCCCGCGGTGAGCGCCGACGGCAGGCGCGCGGTGACCGTCTCCATCACGACCACCACCGCACCCCCGGACCTCACCGCCCTCAACCGCGCAACCGGCACCCTCGTCGACCACGCCCTGTGCGACAAGCCGACCAAGGGCCAACCGAGGAACTAACCGGTCGCCGTCAGTCGGCGATCGGCAGGTACACCCGGTTCCCCGCCGCCGCGAACTCCTTCGACTTCCGCGCCATGCCCTCTTCGACCTCCGCCTTGGTACCGCCGTGTTCGCGGCGGATGTCCTGGGAGATCTTCATCGAGCAGAACTTCGGCCCGCACATCGAGCAGAAGTGCGCCGTCTTGGCCGGCTCGGCCGGCAGTGTCTCGTCGTGGAACTCCCGTGCCGTGTCCGGGTCGAGGGCCAGGTTGAACTGGTCCTCCCAGCGGAACTCGAAGCGGGCGTCGGACAGCGCGTCATCCCACTCCTGTGCACCTGGGTGCCCCTTGGCGAGGTCGGCTGCGTGGGCGGCGATCTTGTAGGTGATGACGCCGGTCTTGACGTCGTCACGGTTGGGCAGGCCCAAGTGCTCCTTGGGCGTGACATAGCAGAGCATGGCCGTGCCCCACCAGGCGATCATCGCGGCACCGATGCCGGAGGTGATGTGGTCGTACGCCGGCGCGACGTCCGTCGTCAACGGGCCGAGCGTATAGAACGGAGCTTCATCACAGATCTCCTGCTGAAGGTCGATGTTCTCCTTGATCTTGTGCATCGGGACATGTCCCGGGCCCTCGATCATGGTCTGTACGTTGAAACGCTTCGCGATCGTGTTGAGTTCCCCGAGCGTGCGCAACTCCGCGAACTGCGCCTCGTCGTTGGCGTCCGCGATCGACCCCGGCCGCAGACCGTCGCCCAGCGAGTACGTGACGTCGTAGGCGGCGAGGATCTCGCACAGCTCCTCGAAGTTCTCGTAGAGGAACGATTCCTTGTGGTGGGCCAGGCACCAGGCCGCCATGATCGAGCCGCCGCGCGAGACGATGCCCGTCTTGCGGTTCGCCGTCAGCGGTACGAACGGCAGCCGCACGCCCGCGTGGACCGTCATGTAGTCCACGCCCTGTTCGGCCTGTTCGACGACCGTGTCCTTGTAGATCTCCCAGGTCAGCTCCTCGGCACGGCCGTCGACCTTTTCGAGCGCCTGGTAGAGCGGCACCGTGCCGATGGGGACGGGGGAGTTGCGCAGCACCCACTCACGGGTGGTGTGGATGTTGCGTCCGGTGGACAGGTCCATGACCGTGTCGGCACCCCAGCGGGTCGCCCAGGTCATCTTCTCGACCTCCTCCTCGATGGAGGAAGTGACCGCGGAATTACCGATGTTGGCGTTGACCTTCACCAGGAACCGCTTGCCGATGATCATCGGCTCGATCTCGGGGTGGTTGACGTTGGCCGGCAGCACCGCACGCCCCGCCGCGATCTCCTCCCTGACCACCTCGGGCGAAACCTTCTCCCGTACGGCCACGAACTCCATCTCTGGCGTGATCTCGCCCCGTCGCGCGTAGGCGAGTTGAGTCACCGCCGTACCCGCACGCCCTCGGCGCGGCTGCCGCGGGCGGCCCGGGAACACCGCGTCGAGGTTGCGCAGGCCACCGCGCGGTGACGTGTGCTTGATTCCGTCGTCCTCGGGGCGGACGGGACGGCCCGCGTACTCCTCGGTGTCGCCCCGGGCGATGATCCAGTTCTCCCGCAGCGGCGCCAGCCCCCTGCGGACGTCGGTGTCGACGAGCGGATCGGTGTACGGGCCGGAGGTGTCGTACAGCGTCACGGACTGCCCGTTGGTGAGGTGAACCTGACGGACCGGCACCCGCAGATCGGGGCGCGAGCCCTCGACATACCCCTTGTGCCAGCCGATGGACTTCCCGGCCTCCGTGGACTTCCCGGCCTCCACGGGCTGCTCGGCCCGCGTGAACTCCTCGCCCGGAATGGGCTGTTCGTCCTGGCTGAAGGCAGGCGTGCGTGCGTCCTTGTTGGTCATGAGACCTACTCCCTACGCCGGCATTACCCGGTAACAGGTTCGGCGGTCGACGCAGCGGCTTCCGTCAGCCGATGTTTCATGTGAAACATCACTCGATACAGGTGACGTTTCCCGTGAAACATCGCAGAGACGAAGGTCAGCGCCCTCTCAGCCCGGTGCTCCGAGCTCCCGCGTGTGCAAAGGTGCCTCCACGCTAGCGTCATATGTGGCGCGGTGAACAGTGGGCCTCCGGCGTTCTTGCGATGATCGGGCGGTGACCACGACGCACCAGCCCCCGTACCCGCCGACCGGGCCGCCCCATGGCCACGACCATGGATCGGGCGAGGGCCACGGACCCGGTTCGGGCTCGGGTTCCGGCGACGACCACGGCTCCGGTGGGGACGGCGGGCACGATTCCGGTGCGGGTGGTGGGCACGGTCACTCGCACAGTCACGGTCCGGCCGCCCCCGTCTCCCGTCACCTGCGGAAGGTGATCGCGGCGATCCTGATCCCGTTCACAGTGGCGGTCGTGGTCGGGATGGTGGTGCTGTGGCCCGGCGGCGCTCCGTCGCACAAGCGCACCGGGGTCGGCTTCGACCGGCAGACACAGCAGGCGACAGTCACCAAGGTCATCAGCGTGAGCTGCGCCTCGGTGAACGCCTCGGGCGGAGGCTCGACCGGGGACACCTCCACCGCCGAGGGCTCCTCGGCGGCGCAGGAGGCCGGCGGCACCTGCAAGAAGGCCACGGTCACGGTCGGCACCGGCAAGGACAAGGGCCGTACGTTCACGGAGATCGTGCAGCCGGACCAGTCACGGCAGTTGCACCAGGGCGAGAAGGTCGTGGTCGCCTACGAGCCCTCCGCGCCCAGGGATCTGCAGTACTCGGTCACCGACGTGAACCGTAAGTTCCCGATGACGCTGCTCGCCGGCATCTTCGCGCTGGCCGTCGTGGTGGTGGGCCGGCTGCGCGGCGTCATGGCACTGATCGCGCTGGCCATCAGCTTCATGATCCTCAACTTCTTCATCCTGCCCGCGATCCTGCACGGCTCGAACCCGCTGATCGTGGCGGTGGTCGGATCGAGCGCCATCATGCTGATCGCCCTCTACATGTGCCACGGTCTGTCGGCCCGTACGTCCGTGGCAGTGCTCGGCACTCTGATGTCGCTGGTGCTGATCGGCGTCCTGGGTTCGGTGTTCATCGGCTGGGCCGCGCTGACCGGCAACACGGACGACAACACGGGCCTGATCCACGGGCTGTACCCGTCGATCGACATGAGCGGTCTGCTGCTCGCCGGCGTCATCATCGGTTCGCTCGGTGTGCTCGACGATGTGACGGTCACACAGACATCGGCGGTCTGGGAGCTGCACGAGGCCAACCCGTCGATGGGTTGGCGCGGGCTGTACCGCGCCGGAATCCGGATCGGCCGCGACCACATCGCGTCCGTCGTCAACACGCTCGTCCTCGCCTACGCGGGCGCCGCCCTGCCGTTGCTGCTGCTCTTCTCCATCGCGCAGAGCAGCGTGGGGTCGGTCGCCAACAGCGAGTTGGTCGCCGAGGAGATCGTGCGCACGCTGGTGGGCTCGATCGGCCTGGTCGCTTCGGTACCGGTCACCACGGCGCTGGCGGCCCTGGTGGTCTCGGCGGACCGCCCCAGCACCGACCCGGCTCCGGCGATGGCTGCGGCGGCCACGGCGGGTGCCAAGCCCGCAGCGGCGCCCGGTGCCAAGCCTGCGCCGGCGCGCGGCGGCAAGGGCCGACGCCGCAAGCACTGAGGACTCCGAGAACCGCCGCACAAGGCCGCGCAGAAGCGTTACTGCGACCCAGGGCTCCTTCCGGGCCGCTCCCCGACCCTCTCGGCCCCGCAGACCTTTCAGGGCTCCACAGGTGCCTCCAGGGGCTTCAGGACCCTTGGTGAAGCGTTACGCCAACTCCCCCCGCCGCCATGACAACGCCTCAGCCGGCGCTCTGCTCCTCGGCCAGGATGCGGTCCAGTGCCTCGTCGAGGTGGGCGTCGAAATCCGCGAGCGCACCCTCCTGACCGAGCGGAACCAGCCGGTCGGTACGGTCGAGGAACGCCACCAGCGGAGCCGCGCCGGTGCGGAACAGCGCCTGGTCGCTGCCCACCTGAAGCCTGATCAGCACTCCGCCCAGCGTCTCGGGATCGACGGGCTCGATCCGGACATCACCGTCCCCGGACGCCCGGCCCACCCCGTCGATCAGCAGCTCCCGGCCGAAAGCCCAGGTCACCGGGGCATCCCCCGGCAAGTGGAAGGTCAGCCGTACGGCGTACGGATCGCACGTCTCGTAGCCCAGTTCGACCGGGATACGGAAGGAGAGCTCCTCGGAGACGAGGAAGCTCATCATGACCTCTGCCTGTACGGACTCGCGCATCGCCTATCCCGTCAATTGCCGCCGACTGGCTGGGAATGATCCCCGTGACACTGAAGGAATATTGCTGAACGTACACAACAGATCACAAGGAGTAAGTTTTCAGATACTGATAGAGAGCGCGAGCGACCCCAGCAGCCTGCCGGCCTCGGTCTGCAACTGCCGGGCAGCGGCCAGCAGACGGTCGGACTGATGCGAGGGGAGAGAAATGGCGATCGTGGCGGCAGTACTGCCGAACGTGATCGGAATCGCCGCGCAGACCGTGCCCAGCGCGTACTCCTGACGCTCCACCACCAGTTCCATCCGCCGCATCCGGTCCAGGCGCCGCAGCAGGGAGTGACCGTCCCGAACGGTGTACGGCGTGAGGGACCTCGCCGGGTAGCGGTCGAGGTGGTCGCGCCGGGCGTCCTCGTCCAACTGGGCCAGCAGACACTGGCCGATCGCGTGCGCGTGCCCCGTCTCACGGAAGTCGGCCCACTCCTCGACCGCCGGGTTGCCCGGGGTGTCGGCGACGCACATGACCTCGATCTCACCGTCGCGGTACATCGCGTAGTAGACCGGAACACCGATCGAATCCCGCCAGGCCGCCAGCGCGTCCACGAGCGTACTGCGACGTTTCTCCTGCGCTCCGCTGCTGCTCAGCCTCTCGGCCGCTTCGCCGAGGAAGAACAGCCCCTTGTCACGGCGGAGATAGCCCTCGTACACAAGGGTGCGCAGCAGGTGGTACGCCGTGGGCAGCGCGAGGCCGGTCTCGCGGGCCAACTGCTTTGCGGGGGCTCCGTGTTCGTGCGCGGCAACGGACTCCAGCAGCCGCATCGCCCGCTGGACGGAGCCGATGAGGGTGGCCGCGGGCTGGGGCTGCTGCTCGGGGGCTGTCGCGGAGCGCTGCCGCGGCGGGGCCGCCACGGGGCGCAGCTGTGCGGGGATCGCCACTGAGCTCGGCCATGTCGGCGGTACGAGCTGGGTGGGAGGTGCGTGCGGTTCTACGGATGCGGTGTCAACCGTGGCCAAGGGTCACTTCCGGAGCGCGAGGGGGCAGCCCGTGCGGGGAACACGGGGAGGGGGGTGCGCCGCCCGCGGGGTTCGTCCCCGCGTCGAATTCCGGACTGTAACCGCCCACCACCGCCCGCAGACGGCCCGTCCGGGAAACTTCCCTCGCCCGAGGGAACCGGTGATTCCTGTTACCGATCACCGGTTTCCCAGCAGGGCCTCACCAGTCGCTGCGTGAGGAGGAACCCGCCGTGAACTTCCGCACGACGTAGATCACTCCGCCGACCAGCGCCACGAAGACCAGCACCTTGAAGAGCAGGCTGACAATGATGCTCACGACGGTCGCTATCAGCCCGCCGAACACGACCAGGGCGATGACCGGCACCGCGACCCACTTCACCCACCACGGCAGTCCGCCGAAGATCTCTCGCATCGCCCTCGTCCTTTACCTCTCCGCCCGTCGCTCGTACCGGGTTCTGTCGGTGTCCGGTACTGCTGTACCGGATCTCTGATGTCCTGCACTCGATGCTAGGGCGACCGAAGGCAGAACGGGGGCCCCGCATCCCTTGTCCTCCCCTGACCGTTCCCCTAGGGAACCCTGAGACACGGGTCAGGCTTCGGGTGGAGAGCCGGGCTTGCGGAGGGTTCAGGCCTCCGGCGGCGAGAACACCACCAGCACCCGCAGGTCCTCGCTGATGTGGTGGAACTTGTGGGCCACCCCGGCCGGCACATAGACCACACTGCCCCGCGCCACCTGCGTGGTCTCCATGCCGACGGTGATCGCGGCGCGCCCGCTCACGACGAAGTACACCTCGTCCTGGTTGTGCGGCTGCTGGCGGTCGTGCTCGCCCGCGTCGAGCGCGTAGAGGCCGACCGACATGTTCTTCTCACGCAGGAACTGCAGGTATGCGCCGTCGTTGGCGGCACGCTCCGCCTCCAGTTCATCCAACCGGAATGCCTTCATCGCCCTCGTCCACGCTCGGAGTCGATCTCTTCTGTCACGATCAGACACATGAAGAATTTTCTAGTCAAGACGATCGCCAACGCGGGCGCCCTGGCGGTCGCCGTATGGCTGCTCGACAAGATCACCCTGACCGGTGACAGCACCTTCAAGAAGGTCTGGACCCTGATCCTCGTCGCCGTGGTCTTCGGCCTGGTGAACTTCCTCGTGAAGCCGATCGTCAAGGTGCTGACCTTCCCGCTGTTCATCCTGACGCTCGGTCTGATCACCCTGGTGGTCAACGCGCTGATGCTGATGCTGACCTCGTGGCTGGCCGACAAGTTCGACCTGAGTTTCCACGTGGACGGCTTCTGGACCGCCGTCCTGGGCGGCCTGATCATCTCGGTCGTCTCCTGGGCGCTCAACCTCGCCCTCCCCGACGGGGACTGAGCGCGCGATGACCTACCGCGTCAGCTTCGTCTGCACCGGCAACATCTGCCGCTCCCCGATCGCCGAATCGGTCTTCCGCGCGCGGGTGGAGGAGGCCGGGCTCGGCGATCGGGTCGAGGTCGAGAGCGCGGGCACCGGCGGCTGGCACGAGGGCGACGGCGCGGACCCGCGCGCCGTCGCCGTCCTGGAGGAGCACGGCTACGGGACCGATCATGTCGCACGCCAGTTCCAGGCCTCCCGGTTCGCCCGCCTGGACCTCGTCATCGCCCTCGACTCCGGCCACCGCAAGACCCTGCGCCACCTCGCCCCGACCGAGCAGGACGCCCAGAAGGTCCACCTGCTCCGCTCCTACGACCCTGCCGCCGGCGACGACCGAGATGTACCGGACCCGTACTACGGGGGTCTGGACGGCTTCGAGGAGTGTCTTGAGATGGTGGAGGCGGCGAGCGAGGGCCTGCTCGCCGCGGTACGCGAGGAAGTGGAAGGACGAGCGATATGAGTGATTCCGCCGCAGACGGGGGCGTCCGACGCGGCGCCGGGGACGGCACGCGCGCGGTGCGGGCCGGTCTGCCCGAGCCGGTCAGGCACGAACCGACCCTGCCCGGACCGGTGTTCGCCGCGCACTTCCATCTCCCGGGCGAGGTGACGGGCCCGTACAGCTACGGCCGTGACCACAACCCGACCTGGACCCACCTGGAGCGCGCCATCGGCGAGCTGGAGGCACCCGGGCGGGACGGCGTCGAGACGCTCGTGTTCGCCTCCGGCATGGCCGCCATCTCGTCGGTGCTCTTCTCCCAGCTGCGCGCCGGCGACACGGTCGTACTGCCGAACGACGGCTACCAGGTACTGCCCCTGGTGCGCGCCCAATTGGAGGCGTACGGCATCGTGGTGCGCACCGGGCCGACCGGCGGGGACGCCCAGCTCGACCTTCTCGACGGCGCGAAACTGCTGTGGATCGAGACCCCCTCGAATCCCGGACTCGACGTGTGCGACATCCGTCGGCTCGTCGAGGCGGCACACGCGCGTGGCGCCCTCGTGGCCGTCGACAACACCCTCGCCACGCCTCTGGGACAGCGCCCGCTGGAACTCGGCGCCGACTTCACCGTGGCGAGCGGCACCAAGCAGCTCAGCGGGCACGGGGACCTCCTTCTCGGATACGTCGCCGGAACCGACGCCTCCGCGATGACCGCCGTACGCCGTTGGCGCAAGATCGTCGGCGCGATCCCCGGGCCCATGGAGGCCTGGCTCGCGCACCGCTCGATCGCCACGCTCCAGCTGCGCGTGGACCGGCAGGACGCCACCGCGCTGATCCTCGCCGAGGCCCTGCGGGGGCGGGACGAGGTGACGGAGCTGCGTTATCCGGGACTGCCCGACGATCCCTCCCACAAGATCGCCTCACGGCAGATGCAGCGCTACGGGTGTGTGGTTTCGTTCACGTTGCCCACGCGCGCGCGTGCCGAGCGTTTTCTCGACGCGCTGCGGCTCGTGGACGACGCGACGAGTTTCGGCGGCGTGCGGTCCACCGCCGAGCGCCGGGGACGCTGGGGAGGGGACGCGGTACCGGAGGGCTTCGTTCGCTTCTCGGTGGGTGTCGAGGACCCCGAAGACCTGGTGGCCGATGTGCTGCGTGCGCTGGACGAGTCGGCGCGGTGACCGCTTTACGTACCACCGGTCGGTGTCCGGCTACGCACAACGGACGGTCCGAGCCTCCCCCCTCGTGGCTCGGACCGCCCTCGGTTCTGCGCGCGAAGAACCGCGCGCACAAGGCTAGTTGACTCTGTGTCAGTGTCCAATCACAGTAGCGACAGAGACCTATCGACTTATTTATAGTTGGGCCCTGCCCGGGGCCGGAAGAAGGGCGGGGAAAGGAGAGTGTGTGCCATGGATCTGGCCTTGTTGCGCACCTTCGTGACCGTGCACCGGGCCGGCTCCTTCACCCGCGCCGCAGCCCTGCTCGGTCTCTCCCAGCCCGCGGTGACGTCCCAGATCCGCACCCTGGAACGGCAGTTGGGCCGCCCCTTGTTCCTGCGCCAGGCCCGTGGAGTCACCCCCACGACCATGGGCGACGAACTCGCGCACAAGGCCGCGCCGCATCTCGACGCCCTCGTGGAGATAGCCGAGACCGGTCCCGACAACGACTCGTCCTTGCGCACGCTGCATCTCGCCGGGCCCCCCGAGTTCACCGCCGAGCGGGCGCTGCCCGCGCTCACAGAGCTGACCGGCGACGACGGCCAGTCCTTCGCACTGCGCGCGTCCTTCGGGAACGCCGAGGAAACCCTGGAGGGACTGGCCGCGGGACATCACGATCTGGCCATCAGCACGGCCCGTCCGCGAGGTGCTCTGCTCACGGCGACAACGCTCTGCGACGAGGAGCATGTCCTCGTCGCCGCTCCGCACCAGGCCGAGCAGATCCGCTCCGGCTCCGGCGTCGGCTCCGCGGAGCTCGATCGCATGGACGCGCCTGCCCTGGACGACCTTCCCGTGGTCGAGGTCCACGAGTCGCTGCCCTTCGTCTCCCGGTACTGGGCGTCCGTCTTCGACTCCCGCCCGGCCGCCTCGGGCTCCGTCATCGTGCCGGACCTGCGTGCGGTGCTCGCCTGCGCGACCGCGGGCGCCGGACTCGCGGTGCTGCCCCGCTATCTGTGTGCCGCCGCGCTGGAGCGCGGTGACGTCGTCCCGCTCCACGAACCGGCGGTACCACCACTGCGGACGTATTTCCTGGTCGTGCGGACCGGAACTCTCGCGATGCCGCACATCGCCCGGGCCCACGAGTGGCTGCACCGCGCGGCCACCGGATGGAGCTGACCAGGCACTTTGCCGTCGCTCCACATCGACGCCGCCAAATGTCACGCTCTGAACCGTCAAGGTGACGTTTCGCGATGTTTCACGTGGAACCAGCCGGGCCACATTTCTCCCATGACCGTCCGACCCGTGGTCAAGCGCACCGCACGTGCCGTTCTCCTCGACGGCGACGACCTGATCCTGATCAAGCGCACCAAGCCCGGTGTGGATCCCTACTGGGTCACGCCCGGTGGCGGGGTCGAGCCCGAGGACACAACCGTCGTCGATGCTCTGCACCGCGAGGTGCACGAGGAGCTCGGCGCCAAGATCACTGACGTGGTTCCCTGCTTCGTGGACACCGTCGAGCACATCGGCGCGGATGCCACGGCGACCGGCGTGAAGGTCCAGCACTTCTTCGTCTGCCACCTGGAGTCCATGGACCCGGCGCTGCGCCACGGCCCCGAAGTGGACGATCCCCTCGGCGAGTACGAGATCGTCAGAGTCCCGTTCACCCGGGTCGGCATCGCGTCCGTCCACCTCGTGCCCCTGTCCCTGCGGCACTATCTGGACGGCAACATCGAAGGGGTCCGCGCGATGCACGCTCACGACCTCGGCTGACCTCTCCGGCGCCGGATCAGTCCCCGGCGGCCACCAGTTCCTCGACCGAGTCGTGCCGTATGCGCTCCGCCGGGATGCCGACGTCCTTCAGAGCATCGACACCGCTGCGGATCATTCCGGGCGGGCCCGAGACATAGGCGTCGAACCCACCCCACGGCCCGTACGTCCGTATCGCGTCCGGGAGTTGGAGACGCGCCTCCTGGTCGACGACCGTCCGGACCGTGAGCCACGGATACGACTGCTGGAGCCGGAGCATCGTGTCGATGTCATAGAGGTCGTGGTCGGTACGGGCCCCGTAGAACACCTCCACCGGCCGCCGCTCGCCGTGCTCGGCGACATCCTCGACCAGTGCCCTGATCGGCGCTATGCCGGTGCCACCGCCCAGGCAGAGCAGTCCGCTGTCGGTGGTGTGGTCCACGGTCATCGAGCCGGCCGGCGGACCGAGCCGGATGATGTCGCCGGGCCGGGCCCGGTGCACCAGCGCGTTCGAGACCCAGCCCGCCGGGACGGCCTTCACGTGGAAGGTCAGCAGCCCGTCCGAGCGGGGCGCGGAGGCGAAGGAGTAGTGCCGCCAGATCCGCGGCCACCAGGGCGTCTCCAGGCTCGTGTACTGCCCGGCGAGGAAGGGGTAGGGCTGGTCGGGGCGGACGGTGACGACCGCGATGTCACGGGTCCTGAGATCGTGGGTGACGACCTCCGCGTGCCACCAGGCAGGGGCGCGCAGTTCGTCCGCGGCTGCCGCGTCGATCATGACCTGCGAGATCGTCGTGTACGTCCGGACCCAGGCCGCCTCCGTCTCGGCGTCCCAGACGCCGGTGGCGTACTTGTTCAGCGCACCGATGAGGCATTCGCCCACGGCCGGGTAGTGCTCGGGCCGGGTGCCGTACTTGCGGTGCCCACGGCCGAGGTTCTGCAGATACGCGACGAGGACCTCGGTGTTGTCGATGTGCTCGGCCGCGGTGAGCAGCGCCTTGAGCAACCGGTCTCGTTGGGTGTTCATCGCCGCCGGGAACAACGACCGCAGCTCGGGATGGCGTACGAAGAGCAGCGCATAGAAGTACGAGGTGACCTTGTCGGCCACCGGAGCGACTTCGGCCATGGTCCGGCGGATGAGTACGGCGTCCGGGGAGGCGTTCTCGGTGACAGTGCCGGAAGACCGCTGGGCGGGCACCCGCACGACGGCCGAATCCGTCGCGGCGACGAACGGCACGGGTGCGGCCGACGACTGCGCGGGAGGCAGGGCCTGAGCGGACGTGGCGGGTGCCGGGGGCGCAAGAGACGGCGCCTGGGCAGACATGGCCGGTGCCGGGGGTGTGGAGGGTGTGGCCTGGGCAGGCATCGCCGGTGCCGAGGGTGTGGGAGGCGGGCCTTGAGCGGAGGCAAAGCGCTGCGGAGGTGTCGAAGGCGGGCCTTGAGCGGGAACAAAAGGCTGCGGAGGTGCGGGAGACAGAGGCTGGGCCGGGGTGAAGGGCTGTGGGGCGGTCGCGGTCGGCGGTATTCGCTCCTGGCCGGGCGGGACGCCCTGCTGCGCACCGTGGCCGTCCGGCTCCGGCGTGGCGCCGCCAGAGCTCGGAGCGGACCGCTCCGAACTCGCTGCGGGCGGACGCTCGTTGGCACCCGACGCGGACCTGCGGACCGGTCGCATCACGGCCGGACGCCGTCCCCCGGTCGTCTCCCGCTCTTCACCCGGAGGCACCTCCGGGTGCTTGCGTGGCGTGAACCAGCCGCCTCCGCCTCCGCCGCTTCCGCCGCCGGACGTGCCGTTGTCGGCCGACGTGGTGGTCGGAGCGTCCATGGTGTGCCTCGCCTCGAACATCTTTCGGTCGGTCGGCATGCTTCCCCCATCGGAAGCTGCCTGCTTTCCGCGCGGACTGCTTGCTTTTCCCCGTTCGCTCAAGCGGCCGATACAGCCATATCCAACCCACATTCCCACTGCGTACGGACAAGTAAGGCGAGAGTGTGATATTGCCCGCAGTACTCTCCTGCGGCACCCTGCTGCGGCCAAGAACCGGAGTCGACCATACCGGCCCGCGATGCGCGCACAAGTGCGGCCTTGCTCCCCCACGAACAGGGGGAGGTACGAAACATCGATTCCCTCAACTACCGGGCGCCGCGCACCAATTCGTAGGCATCCCACAGATCCCGCCCCGCATAGGAGTGGGTGGCAAGACCGGCCAGATGTCGATCAGCGTTCACCGCGACCGAGACGGGCACGGCGCCGAACAGATCCTTGTCCGACATCGAGTCGCCATAGGCGACACAGTCCGCCCTCGTCACCCCGAACTCCTCACACAGCCGATCCGCGATCACCACCTTGGCGGCGGCACTGAGGACTCCGGCCAGGTCCATCGAAGGCTCGGTGAAGGGCACGGCGGGGAAAAGCGATCCGTGTGCCGCGTGCGCGCCCCAGCCCGTGAGCCGCTCCACAAAGAAGGACGGCGAGAGCGATACGACGGCGCAGTATTCACCGGCGCTCCTGATCTCGGCCCAGACCTCACGGATCCGCGCCAACCAAGGGGCCCCTTCAAAGGCAGCCGCCACATGCGCCTCAGTGAGATCCGCCCATAGCGCGTACACACGGGTCGCATACTCCGGCGGACCGATCAGCCCGGCCGAGATCTCCTGTTCAAGCTCCACCGTCTCGGTTTCCAGGCCGAGTTGACGTGAGATCTCCAGGGGCGCGCTGGTCCCGTGCAGCAAAGTACCGTCGAGGTCGAAGAGATGAAGTCTCGCCATGGGCCACGAGGTTAGTGGGCGGGACTGTGGCACCATCCGCGAGCCTGCCGGATGCTCGCCGTTCGCCGGTGTTTCACGTGAAACATCCGGCTTCGGCCGAGGTGTCGTGCAGTCGGCCATGACATGGCCAAAAGCAAGTACGTCTCCCCGGAAACGGGTGGACGCCGACAACGCAGTCAGAGAGCCTGACCTGCGTGCCGACTCATTCCCTCGCCGCTCTGCCCATCCGCCGGCTGACGCTCCGCGATCGCATCGCCTGCGCCGATCTGTCCGAGGACCGGGGGTGGCCACGCGAGGAACACAAGTGGGGCCTTCTCCTCAGCGCGGGCACGGGGTACGGCATCGACAGCCCGGAGGGCGGCCTCGTCGCCGCGTGTGTCGTCACGGAGTACGGCCCGCAGGACCGCCCGGATCTGGGCGCCATCGGCATGGTCCTGGTCGCCGAACGCCATGCCCGCCAGGGCGTGGGACGCCGACTGATGCGCCACCTGCTGTCTGTACTGGCCCCCACGCCACTGACCCTGCACGCGACCCCGAACGGCCGCCCGCTCTACGAAGAACTCGGCTTCAAGGTGACCGGCCGAGCCGAGATGCTGCGCGGCCGTTTCACGCCTGATGGACCTGGCGGACCCGAGTCCCGGATCGCCACCCGTGCGGCCACGGCAGACGACCTCACCGGCATCCTCCGGCTCGACGAGGAGGTGTTCGGCACCGATCGCACGCCCCTCATCGCACGCCTGCCCGCTTTCGCCGACCAGTTGCGGGTGGCGCAGGACAACGGCCGGATCATCGGGTACGCGGCGGCCTGGCCCAACATGGACACACATGTCGTGGGCCCTCTGATCGCACAGGACTCGGAGACGGCGAAGGCTCTCCTCGCCTCACTCGCCGCCCGCACCGACCGTCCCCTGCGCACCGACATCGACGTACGCCACGAAGACCTGCTGTCCTGGGCGAAGGAACGTGGCCTGGTGTATGTCGCCTCCAACTCCGTCATGACGTACGGGATCGCGGAGCTGCCCGGCGACTGGGCACGGCGGTTCGCGCCTCTGACGGTCGCGGCCGGCTGACGCCTTCGGGGCATGGAAAACGCCGGCTCCCGACATGGTCGAGAACCGGCGTATCAGCCGCCTTGAGACGTCAGACGAGTGACTCCACGGCCGCCTGGGCGAAACCGTGGTCCTGCGACGGCGCGCCGCCACCGACCCCGATCGCTCCGATCAGTCGACCGTCGCGGTGCACCGGGATACCGCCGGCGATGAACAGCAGCGGTCGGTCGAGCGCGGTCGGCAGGGTGTGGAAAAGGCCTCCGGGCTGGACGGCCTCGACGAGATCGGCGGTGGCCGCGTTCAGCTGAAGGGCGGTGTACGCCTTGCGGGTGCTGGTCTCCCCGGAGATCAGCACGGCCCGGTCGTCGCGCCGGAAGGCGAGCAGATGACCGCCGGCGTCCAGCACGGTGACGCTGACCGTGACCCCGGCGGCCTCTGCGGCACGGCGGGCCTGGTCGACGAGCGCTTCGGCGTCCTGGATGGTCAGCGGGGCTACGGCGGTGGTGGTGCTCATCAGGGTTTCTCCTTGCGGGTGTTGCTGTCGGTGGTGTCGGTCGGACGGACAGGTGCGGTCGGGAGCCACAGGGACGGCCCTGGCCCCGTGTCTCCCTGCCGCTGCCCGGCGGGGTCAGTGGTGGAGGACGGTCCGCTGCTCGCTCGGCATACCGCCCACCACGACCGTGCCGTGGGCGGCGGTACGGCGCTCCAGGGCGGCCGAGAGAATCGCGAGGACCAGGGCGGCTGCGGCGAGGACGGCGCCGACCCAGTTGGGGGCGGTGTAGCCGAGGCCGGCCGCGATGACGATGCCGCCCAGCCAGGCGGACAGCGCGTTGCCGAGGTTGAAGGCGCCGATGTTCACCGCGGAGGCCAGCGTCGGGGCGCCGTGCGCCTGGTCGAGGACCCGCTTCTGCAGCGGCGGCACGGTGGCGAAGCCCAGGGCGCCGATGAGGGCGATGGTGACGGCTGCCGCGATCTTGTTGTGCGCGGTGACCGTGAAGAGCCCGAGCACTACGGCCAGGGCGCCGAGCGAGACGTACAGCATGGGCATCAGGGCGCGGTCGGCGTACTTGCCGCCGATGAGGTTGCCGCCGACCATGCCGAGGCCGAAGAGGACGAGCAGCCAGGTGACGGAGCCGTCGGCGAAGCCTGCGACGTGGGTCATCATCGGCGCGATGTAGGTGATGGCCGCGAAGACACCGCCGAAGCCGAGGACAGTCATCGCCATGGCGAGCAGGACCTGGGTGTTCTTGAAGGCTGCGAGTTCGTGGCGCAGTTGCACGCCCTCGGGCTTGGGCAGGTCGGGCACGAGCTTGGCGATGCCGGCCAGACCGATCACACCGAGGCCCGCGACGATGGCGAAGGTGACGCGCCAGCCGACGGACTGCCCGACGAGGGTGCCCAGCGGGACGCCGACGACATTGGCGACGGTCAGCCCGGTGAACATCATCGCGATGGCTCCGGCCTTCTTGTCCGGGGCGACGAGCTCGGCCGCGACGACCGAGCCGATGCCGAAGAAAGCGCCGTGGGCAAGCGAGGCGACCACGCGGCCGATCAGCATCACCGAGAAGCTGGGAGCGACGGCGGAGAGCAGGTTGCCGACGATGAACAGGCCCATCAGCAGCATCAGCATCCGCTTGCGGGGGATCTTGGTGCCGAGCACGGTCATCAGCGGGGCTCCGATCACCACGCCCAGCGCGTAGCCGGTGACCAGCAGGCCGGCGGTGGGGATGGAGACCCCGAAGTCGCCCGCGACCTGGGGCAGCAAGCCCATGATCACGAACTCGGTCGTTCCGATTCCGAAGGCCCCGATCGCGAGGGCCAGAAGCGCGAGAGGCATGGGGATGTACCCTTCCCAGAAGATTGCAGGAGCGCTTTGCGTGCGCTCACAATAGTTGCAGACGCGGGCTATATGCAAGCGCGGACTATTTCACCTGTGCTCTATCCTGGGTTCAGCCGCTCCGGGACGGAGGAAACGCCAATGACAGCGACGGACCCCGCGCTCACCGCCCTTGCCCAGGGCTGGTGCGCCCTCTCCCTGCTACACGGGAGGATCGAGGCGCACATCGAGCGCGCCCTGCAGGCCAAGCACGACCTGAGCATGCGCGAGTACTCGCTGCTCGACGTCCTCAGCCGACAGCACGACGGTGACGGGGGCCATCTGCAGATGCGGCAGGTCGCCGACGCGGTCGTCCTCAGCCAGAGCGCCACCACCCGGCTGGTCACCCGACTTGAGGACCGCGGCCTGCTCGCCCGGTATTTGTGCCCGACCGACCGACGGGGCATCTACACCAACGTCTCCGAAGCCGGCCTCGCCCTGCTCGAAGAGGCCCGACCCACCAACGACACCGCCCTGCGTGAAGCGCTCGACGCGGCGGCCGGAAACCCCGAGCTGGCGCCACTGGTCCGCGTCGTGGAGTCGATGCACACGCCCGCGTAGCCCGTCCCCCACCGCACACCGCTGCCTAAGGTGTGACCATGGGAGATCTTGAAATACGAGCCGCGGTCACCGAAGACGTCCCCGCCATCGTCGGCATGCTCGCCGACGACCCCCTGGGCTCCCAGCGCGAGTCACCCGACGACCTGGTGCCCTACCTGGCGGCGCTGGAACGCCTGACCGCCGACCCCAACCAGCACCTGGTCGTCGCCGTGCGCGAGGGACGTGTCGTCGGCACCCTCCAGCTCACGGTCATTCCCGGTCTGTCCCGCAGAGGCGCCACCCGCTCGGTCATCGAGGCCGTCCGCATCCACGCGGACGAGCGGGGCAGCGGCCTCGGCACCCAACTCATCGAGTGGGCGATCGCCGAATCACGCCGCCAGGGCTGCCAGTTGGTCCAGCTGACCTCTGATGCCACCCGCACCGAAACCCACCGGTTCTACGAACGGCTCGGCTTCACGGCCTCACATGTGGGCTTCAAGCTCCCCCTCTGAAGAGAACTCTTCCCTGACGAGAACTCTCCTCCGAAGCGAGAGCCAAGCTCCCTGCCGGCATCGAGAGGCGTCGTGTTTCACGTGAAACACGACGCCTCTCCGGCCACGACGGCTAGCGGATCCCCCGCCACCCCTCCGGGTCCACCCCACCCGGCACAGAAGCGCTCTCGTCGTACGGCTGACGCGCGAAGACGAACGATCCGAGGTCCAGGTGGCTCACGGACCCGTCCGGGCGCTGTACGGGCCGCAGGAGCTCTCCGGCGTAGTACCCCTCCAGGCCGGTCCACGTGCCGTCACCGTTGGCCCGGAAACGTGAACGACGGCCTCTGCCGGCCAATGGCTCCAGCGAGGCCCTTCCATCCGCCGTCAGCCGCAGGGCGAAACCGTGCGTACCCCAGTACCACTGCCCGGCCAACTCCAGTACGGCGGCGTCGACTTCGGGCATCGGGCGCCATGGCTCGGGAATCCTCGGTTCGGCCTCGGCGACGATGCGGACGAGGTCGGCGCCCACCGATGACAGCGGCGGTCCGGAGGTGCAGTTGGCCAGCACCACCGCCGAGACGTCGTCCTCCAGGCTGATGGTGAGGTTCGCCAGGAAGCCGGGCAGCGATCCGGAGTGGCCGATGAGCAGTCGGCCGTCGCGGTGCTGGACCTGCATGCCGAGACCGTAGGCGGCGCCGTCCACGACATCGGCCGCCTCGGCCGGTGCCGCGGGGGTTCGCATCTCCAGCACGGACTCCGCACTCAGGACCCGGTCGTCGCCGTTGGCCAGGAAGACGGCGAACCGCGCCAGGTCGCCAGTGGTGGACCAGAGTTGACCGGCCGGCGCCATAAGACCGAGGTCCACAGCGGGTTCCGGCAGCAGCGCGTCGGCCCACGGATGTACCGCCCAGCCGCCCGCGTGGGGCGCCTGGGGCTGACCACTCGTGCGATGGAGGCCCAGGGGTTCGAGCACTTCCCGCCGGAGTACGTCCTCCCAGGGAGCACCGCGCAACTCCTCGACGAGCGCGCCCAACACCGTGTATCCGGGGTTCGAATAATGGAACCGGCGGCCGACCGGATGCAGCAGGGGCTGCTCGCCCAGCACATCGCGGAGTTCGGGGCGCAGGGAACCGGGCGTCCGCTCCCACCAGGGCGCAGGTGACTCGGCCGCCAACCCGCTTGCGTGCGCGAGCAGTTGGGCGATGGTGGCCTCCCCCGCGCCGGTGCCCGGCAGATGCTTCTCCAGGGGGTCACCGAGATCGAGTACGCCTTCGTCACGCAGTCGCAGCACCAGGACGGCGGTGAACGTCTTGGTGATCGAGCCGATCCGGTACTGCACGTTCTCGTCCGGCCCGTGCCCGTCCACCGAGGTCCGCGCACCGTGCCACACCGCCCGCCCGTCCCGCACCACCGCCGCGACCAGCGACGGTGCCCGCCCGTCGGCCTGAGCCACGGCGATCCGGTGGAGCAACGCCCGGCGGGTACCGGGAAGCAAGTCGTCCTGAGATGTCGTCATACCCCCAGTCCATCCGGCGGGACGGGCGTACGTCGAGCACATTTCTCGGGACACGACACCGGGTCGGCCGCCTACGGTCGCCCGGTCACGTCTGTGCCATGTCGACGAAGCGTGAGTAGTGGCCCTGGAAGGCGACGGTGATCGTCGCCGTCGGGCCGTTACGGTGCTTGCCCACGATGATGTCCGCCTCGCCCGCGCGCGGTGACTCCTTCTCATAGGCGTCCTCGCGGTGCAGCAGGATCACCATGTCGGCGTCCTGCTCGATGGAGCCGGACTCACGCAGGTCGGACACCATCGGCTTCTTGTCCGTGCGCTGTTCGGGACCACGGTTCAGCTGCGAGAGCGCGATCACCGGGACCTCCAGCTCCTTGGCCAGGAGCTTGAGGTTTCGGGACATGTCCGAGACCTCCTGCTGACGGCTCTCTTGGCGCTTGGAGCCGCCGGCCTGCATCAGCTGCAGATAGTCGATGATCACCAGCTTGATGTCGCTGCGCTGCTTGAGCCGACGGCACTTCGCGCGGATCTCCATCATCGACAGGTTCGGGGAGTCGTCGATGTAGAGCGGCGCGGACGACACCTCGGGCATCCGGCGTGCCAGCCGCGTCCAGTCCTCGTCAGTCATGGTGCCGGAGCGCATGTGGTGCAGGGCGACTCGGGCCTCGGCGGACAGCAGACGCATCGCGATCTCGTTGCGCCCCATTTCGAGGGAGAAGATAACGCTCGGGAGGTTGTTCTTGATCGACGCCGCCCGAGCGAAGTCGAGCGCGAGTGTGGACTTACCCATGGCGGGACGGGCCGCGATGACGATCATCTGGCCCGGGTGCAGACCGTTGGTGAGCGAGTCGAGGTCGGTGAACCCGGTGGGCACACCTGTCATCTCGCCGCTGCGTGAGCCGATCGCCTCGATCTCGTCGAGCGCGCCCTCCATAATGTCGCCGAGCGGGAGGTAGTCCTCGCTGGTCCGCTGCTCGGTGACCGCGTAGATCTCGGCCTGGGCCCGGTTGACGATCTCGTCGACGTCGTCATCGGCCGCGTATCCCATCTGCGTGATGCGCGTACCGGCCTCGACCAGGCGGCGCAGGACGGCCCGCTCGTGGACGATCTCCGCGTAGTACTCCGCGTTCGCCGCCGTCGGCACGGTCTGGACGAGGGTGTGCAGATACGATGCGCCGCCGACCTTGTTGATCTCACCGCGCTTGGTGAGTTCGGCGGCGATGGTGATCGGGTCGGCCGGCTCGCCCTTGGCGTAGACGTCGAGGATCGCCTGGTAGATCGTCTCGTGCGCGGGCTTGTAGAAGTCGTGGCCCTTGAGGACCTCGACGACGTCGGCGATGGCGTCCTTGGACAGGAGCATGCCGCCGAGTACGGACTGTTCCGCATCGAGGTCCTGCGGCGGTACGCGTTCGAAGGCCGAGCCCGCGCCCTCCCACTCGCCGCCTTCCCGGCCGCGGTCGTGCTGTTCGTCGCGACCCCTGCCTCCGTCGCCGCGCCGTCGGGAAGCAGGCAGACGATCACTTGGACCGCTCTCGGCCCACGGGTCGTCCAAGGGCTCGGAAATACTCAACCGAGCCACCTCCTCCCGTCCGCCGAGCGGACCTCGCCGTGCCCCTCATTTCTACGGCACGGCACTGACAAATGAGTCGCCCAACTCCGGTACGGGCGCGTCGGTTTTGTGTTGGTTCTCAGGCCGACTGACGGGGCGGGTGCCGGTCCACCGTAGGCCCGCGGGCACCGTCAGCCAATCTGGTTATCCACAGGCCATGTGGACGACGGCCCGGATGCTGTGGAGAACCCGCCAAAACCTGTGCACGACCCGGTGGACAGCCCTGTGAACAAGACCTCGCCACTTTGATCACGACCTATCTGACCTGCCCATTTCCCATCCACCGGCTGTGCAGAAGAAAAACTTCTCCAGTCGGACCAAGATCGCTTCGAACAGTGCGCGAGAGGACACGAGGCGAGATCAGAGGTAAGGGTCACATAGCAATTGCATCTCTTACCTGTGGACGATTAGATTAGTGCTCATGACACAGGCTCCCGCGGCCACCAGGGCCACCCGACGCCGGCACGACCGAGAGATCGTCATGCTGGCCGTCCCGGCCTTCGGCGCACTCGTCGCCGAGCCCCTCTTCGTCATGGCCGACAGCGCGATCGTGGGCCATCTCGGCACAGCGCAACTCGCCGGACTCGGCGTGGCTTCCGCCCTCCTGACGACAGCTGTGAGCGTCTTCGTCTTCCTCGCCTACGCCACCACGGCGGCCGTCGCCCGACGGGTCGGCGCGGGCGATCTCCAGGCGGCCATCCGCCAAGGCATGGACGGCATATGGCTCGCCCTGCTGATAGGTGCCACCGTCATCGCCGTCGTCCTCCCCTCCGCACCCGCCCTCGTCGACCTCTTCGGCGCCTCGCACACGGCAGCCCCCTACGCGACGACCTATCTGCGGATCTCCTCCATCGGCATCCCGGCCATGCTGGTCCTACTCGCCGCCACCGGAGTCCTGCGCGGACTGCAGAACACGAAGACACCGCTGTACGTCGCCATCACGGGCTTCGTCGCCAACGGCGTCCTCAACCTGGGGCTCGTCTACGGCGCCGACCTCGGCATCGCCGGCTCCGCCTGGGGCACCGTCATCGCCCAATGGGGGATGGCTGCCGTGTATCTCGTCGTGGTCGTCCGTGGAGCTCGCCGGCATGGCGCCTCGCTCCGCCCCGACGCGGCAGGGATCAGAGCCTCGGCTCAGGCGGGTGCACCTCTCCTGGTGCGCACGCTCTCCCTGAGAGCGATCCTCCTGATCGCGACGGCGGTCGCCGCCCGCCTCGGGGATGCTGACATCGCCGCCCACCAGATCATTCTGTCCCTGTGGTCCCTGCTGGCCTTCGCACTCGATGCCATCGCCATCGCGGGCCAGGCCATCATCGGACGCTACCTCGGTGCGGACGATCCACAAGGTGCCCGAGCCGCCTGCCGCCGCATGGTGCAGTGGGGCATCGCCGTCGGAGTGGTGCTCGGCCTTCTGGTGATCGTGTCCCGCCCGCTGTTCCTCCCCTTGTTCACCAGCGACTCCATCGTCAAGGACACTGCCCTGCCCGCCCTGATCATGGTGGCGCTCTCGCAGCCGATCTGCGGTGTCGTCTTCGTCCTGGACGGGGTACTGATGGGCGCGGGAGACGGTCCCTATCTCGCAGGAGCCATGTTGGTGACCCTGGCGGTCTTCGCCCCGGTGGCTCTGCTCGTGCCGGCCTTCGGCGCCGGACTGACCGCTCTCTGGGGAGCGATGACCCTGATGATGACGGTGCGCATGCTGACGCTCCTGCTGCGCACCCGCTCGGGCCGCTGGGTCGTCACGGGCGCGACCCGCTGACCGTTTCACGTGAAACACCGCGCGCTGCCACGTTTCACGTGAAACATGAGCGCCGTAGCACCGCCCGAACCAGCACACGCGCTGTGCCCTGCACACCCTGGACCCGATACGCGCGCCATTGCCTGCCCGTCCTGAGCACGGCAGGGGGGCCGCACCCCAACGGGTGCGGCCCCCCTCTCAGCTATGCCGAGCGCAGCGGTCAGGCCGCGATGACCTCGATGTTGACCTTGGCGGCAACCTCGGGGTGCAGACGCACGGACGTCTCGTGGGCGCCCAAGGTCTTGATCGGGGCAGACAGCTCGATACGGCGCTTGTCGACCTCGGGGCCACCGGAAGCCTTGATCGCCGAAGCGATGTCGGCCGGGGTGACGGAACCGAAGAGACGACCGGCGTCGCCGGAGCGGACGGCCAGACGAACCTTGACGCCTTCGAGCTGGGCCTTCACGGAGTTGGCCTGCTCGATGGTCTGGATCTCGTGGATCTTGCGAGCACGACGGATCTGCTCGACGTCCTTCTCGCCACCCTTGGTCCAGCGGATAGCGAACTTCCGCGGGATCAGGTAGTTGCGAGCGTAACCGTCCTTGACGTCGACAACGTCGCCCGCGGCACCGAGGCCGGAGACCTCGTGGGTCAGGATGATCTTCATTAGTCGGTCACCCTTCCCTTATCGCGCGGTGGAGGTGTAGGGCAGCAGCGCCATCTCACGGCTGTTCTTCACAGCCGTGGCGACGTCACGCTGGTGCTGCGTGCAGTTGCCGGTAACGCGGCGGGCACGGATCTTGCCGCGGTCGGAAATGAACTTCCGCAGCATGTTCGTGTCCTTGTAGTCCACGTACTGGACCTTGTCCTTGCAGAATGCGCAGACCTTCTTCTTCGGCTTGCGCACAGGCGGCTTCGCCATGGTGTATCTCCTGTGTGATCAAGAAGTGTGGATACGACCCACCCTCGGCCCGAAGGCCTAGAAGGGGGGTTCGTCCGAGTAGCCGCCGCCACCGCCGCCACCGCTGGCGCCGCCGGAGTTTCCACCCCAGCCGCCGCCACCCTGGCCGCCACCACCACTGCCGCCGAAACCACCGCCCTGGCCACCGCGAGCGCCACCGGCGGTCTTGGTGACCTTGGCCGTGGCACTGCGCAGGCTGGCGCCGACTTCTTCGACGTCCAGTTCGTAGACCGTGCGCTTGACGCCCTCACGGTCCTCGTAGGACCGCTGCTTCAGCCGGCCCTGCACGATGACGCGCATGCCTCGCTGGAGCGATTCGGCAACGTTCTCCGCCGCCTGACGCCAGACCGAGCAGGTGAGGAAGAGGCTTTCGCCGTCCTTCCACTCGTTCGTCTGGCGGTCGAAGGTGCGGGGAGTGGACGCGACACGGAACTTCGCGACCGCCGCACCGGAAGGGGTGAAGCGCAGCTCGGGGTCGTCGACAAGATTGCCGACGACCGTGATGACGGTCTCGCCTGCCATGGGGGAACCTCTCGGCGGGTTTGCTGCTGGCTGCTTGGTGCTGCTACTCGAATCCCGAGATCAGCTGAGCAGGATGCTCAGTGGGTCTCGGGGCGGAGGACCTTGGTCCGGAGGACCGACTCGTTCAGGTTCATCTGGCGGTCGAGCTCCTTGACGACCGCAGGCTCGGCCTGCAGGTCGATGACCGAGTAGATGCCCTCGGGCTTCTTCTTGATCTCGTACGAGAGACGACGACGGCCCCAGGTGTCGACCTTCTCGACCTTTCCGTTGCCCTCACGGACGACGGAGAGGAAGTTCTCGATCAGGGGGGAGACAGCGCGCTCCTCCAGATCGGGGTCGAGGATGACCATCACCTCGTAGTGACGCATGTGGAACCCACCTCCTTTGGACTCAGCGGCCACGGTCGTTCCGTGGCAGGAGGGTTGTGATGCGTAAGCAACAGTGTGTGCCAGTAAAACAGTCGCCACTGACATCGGGTGCCCCTCGCGGGGATTCCGAGCCGTGGCATGGGCAGACACCAGTGCAGAGGGTACAGACTACCCGCACACCGGCTTCCGGTTGAAATCCGGTGGCGGAGAGCGTCAATCTGTACACATCGGGTGTGTCCGGCGCGACGACGCGCCGCCTTCCGCAGGAGGTGCCACATGGCACAGGCATTGCGACCCAACACCGCCGGTTCTCTCTTCGCCACAGACGGCAAGCCCCATCCGCTCCAGGACACACTGCTCGCGGTGACCCTGGTGCTCGGGCTGACCGCGTTCGTCACAGGGTTCTTCCACAACCTGCATCTGCTCAGCTCCTGGACTGGCCTGCTGGGCATCCTCACCGGCGCGTACGGGCAGTGGATCTCCGAGACGACGAGGGAACGCTTCGGCCTGATCCTGGGTCTCGGTGCCGCGGGTGTCGGATTCTTCCTAGGCATGGCGCACGGCGGACTGTTCGGCGGCGTCATCAGCTGACGACCCGTACACCGCAGTCCGAACACCGCGTAAAACACCACGGAACGCCTCGGCGACCCACAGGCCGAGGCGAAGGTTGCATACGCCCAGTCGGGGCGCTCGCAAGGCGCAGTAGGCTTCGGCGCGAGAGCCGGAGCCCCTGTACCCATGGGGACACACCAGCCCGAGGAGCGCCCCGAATGAGCCTGACCCTGAGGACCATCAGCCGAGAGCAGCATCTGGCATTCATCCAGAGCCTGCCGTCGGCTAGCCACATGCAGGTCCCGGCATGGGCTGATGTGAAGGCGGAGTGGCGCTCCGAGAGCCTCGGCTGGTTCGACGAGAAGACCAGCGAGCTGGTCGGTGTGGGCCTGGTCCTCTACCGGCAACTCCCCAAGATCAAGCGCTACTTGGCCTATCTGCCCGAGGGCCCGGTCATCAACTGGTTCGCGCCGAATCTGGACGACTGGCTTCAGCCGATGCTGGCCCATCTCAAGCAGCAGGGAGCCTTCTCGGTGAAGATGGGCCCGCCGGTCATCATCCGGCGCTGGGAGGCCATCTCCATCAAGGCGGGCATCCAGAACCCGGACGTGAAGCGGCTGCGCGACATCGAGGCCGACTACATCGAACCGCGCGCCTTCGAGGTGGCCGACAAGCTGCGCCGTATGGGCTGGCAGCAGGGCGAGGACGGCGGCGCCGGCTTCGGCGACGTCCAGCCGCGCTACGTCTACCAGGTGCCGTTGGCGAACCGCTCGCTCGAAGAGGTCCACAAGAACTTCAACCAGCTGTGGCGCCGCAACATCAAGAAGGCCGAGAAGGCCGGTGTCGAGGTCGTCCAGGGCGGTTACCACGACCTTGAGGAATGGCAGCGGCTGTACGAGATCACGGCCGTGCGCGACCACTTCCGGCCCCGCCCGCTGTCGTACTTCCAGCGCATGTGGACGGCCCTCAACACCGAGGACCCCAACCGGATGCGGCTGTACTTCGCCCGGCACAACGGGGTGAACCTGTCGGCGGCGACGATGCTCGTGGTCGGCGGACACGTCTGGTACTCCTACGGCGCCTCCGACAACATCGGGCGTGAGGTCCGGCCCTCGAACGCGATGCAGTGGCGGATGCTGCGCGACGCCTACGCGCTCGGCGCCACCGTCTACGACCTGCGCGGCATCTCCGACTCGCTGGACGAGACCGACCACCTCTTCGGTCTGATCCAGTTCAAGGTGGGCACCGGCGGGCAGGCCGCCGAATACCTCGGCGAGTGGGACTTCCCGCTGAACAAGCTGCTCCACAAGGCGCTCGACATCTACATGTCGCGCCGCTGACCTCACGGTCCTCGCTTCGATAACGTCGATAGCTCCCATACCTCTGATACACCGCAGCCACCCGAAAGGTTCCAGGTCCGGCCATGGCGCTCACGCTCTACGTCGACACTGCGCGCTGGCGGGCGCATCACAAGCACGTGGCCGAGCAGTTCCCGGGGCTCGTCCCGGTCTGCAAGGGCAACGGCTACGGCTTCGGGCACGAGCGGCTGGCGGAGGAGGCGACGCGTCTCGGCGCGGACGTCCTCGCCGTCGGCACGACGTACGAGGCCGCCCGGATAAAGGACTGGTTCGGGGGCGACCTACTGGTGCTGACGCCGTACCGCCGCGGTGAGGAGCCCGTTCCGCTGCCGGACCGGGTGATCCGCTCGGTGTCGTCCATCGACGGTGTGTACGGCCTCGTGGGCGCCCGTGTGGTCATCGAGGTGATGTCCTCAATGAAGCGGCACGGTGTCAGCGAGCAGGAACTGCCGCAGCTGCACTCAGCCATAGAGAACGTCCGCCTGGAGGGCTTCGCCATCCATCTCCCGCTGGACCGCACCGACGGCTCGGACGCCGTCGAGGAGGTCATCGGCTGGATGGACCGGCTGCGGGCCGCGCGGCTGCCGCTGCACACGATGTTCGTCAGCCACCTGAAGGCCGAGGAACTCGCCCGGCTGCAGCAGCAGTTCCCGCAGACCCGCTTCCGCGCCCGCATCGGCACCCGACTGTGGCTGGGGGACCACGAGGCCACCGAGTACCGCGGGGCGGTCCTGGACGTCACCCGGGTCTCCAAGGGCGACCGCTTCGGCTACCGGCAGCAGAAGGCGGCCTCGGACGGCTATCTGGTGGTCGTGGCGGGCGGTACGTCGCACGGCGTGGGCCTGGAGGCCCCCAAGGCGCTGCACGGCGTCATGCCGCGCGCCAAGGGCGTTGCCCGCGCCGGCCTGGCCACGGTGAACCGGAACCTTTCCCCGTTCGTCTGGGACGGCAAGCAGCGCTGGTTCGCCGAGCCTCCGCACATGCAGGTCTCGATCCTGTTCGTCCCGTCGGAAGCGGCCGAGCCGAAGGTCGGCGAGGAGCTGGTGGCCCATCTGCGGCACACCACCACGCAGTTCGACCGCATCGTGGATCGCTGAGCACCTCCGGAACCACGCGAAAGGCCGTACACGGAACCTCCCGTGTACGGCCTTTCGCGTGGTCTCGCCAGGCCCTGTTCGCTCAGAGCGAACGGCCGGCCGGTCCTTCGCTGCCCCACTCCACCTGCGGTACGTCAAAGGGTGCCGCGTGCCGTCCGGGACGGGCCGCGGCCCCGAACACGAACACGTCCTCCGCCCGGTCTAGCACCCCACCCGAGGGGTCGTCGTCGCCCGCCAGGCGCACCACGTCCCGCTCCGGCATGAGGATGTCGCGGACGATCACGGCGCACAGGTAGAGCGTGCCCAGGATGTGCAGCCCGATGGCCAAGTGGTAGCCGTCAGTCGGCAGGCCCTTGTGGGCGTCTCCGCTGGTCGTGTACGCGAGGTACATCCAGATCCCCAGGAAGTACGCCACCTCGCACGCCTGCCAGATCAGGAAGTCCCGCCACTTCGGCCGGGCCAGCACGGCGAGAGGGACCAGCCACAGCACGTACTGCGGCGAGTAGACCTTGTTGGTCACGATGAACGCCGCGACGATCAGGAAGGCCAGTTGGGCGAAGCGCGGCCGGCGAGGAGCGGTCATCGTGAGCGCCGCGATGCCTCCGCAGCACAGCAGCATCAGCAGCGTGGCGAACGTGTTGACGGTGTCGGTGCTGAGCGGGTCGGTGGATTTCTGAGCCAAGATCAGCCAGAAGGACCCGAAGTCGACGCCCCGTTCCTGGCTGAACGTGTAGAACTTCGACCAGCCGTCGAAAGCGAAGAGCATCACCGGCAGGTTCACCGCCAGCCAGGCGACAACGGTTCCTCCGAACGCCTTCCCGAAGTCCCGCCACTTGCCCGCGCGCCAGCACAGCAGGAACAGCGGGCCGAGGAGGAAGACGGGATACAGCTTGGCGGCCGTGGCAAGGCCCAACAGGACGCCGAACGCGAGGGAACGGCCCCGAGACCACATCAGCATCGCCGCGGCCGTCAGAGCGACCGCCAGCAGGTCCCAGTTGATGGTTGCGGTGAGCGCGAAGGCGGGCGCCAGGGCGACCAGCAGTCCGTCCCAGGGGCGCCGGGCGTGCGTGCGGCTGACGCATACGACGATGACGGCGGCGCACACCATCAGCATTCCGGCGTTGACCATCCAGTACCACTGTTCCTGGTGCTGGATGCTGCCGCTTCCCGGTGTGAGCCAGGCGGCCACCTCCATGAACACGCCGGTCAGCACCGGGTATTCGAGGTACTGCATGTCGCCGGGAAGCTTGTCGAAGTACGGGACGAGCCCGTCGGCGAAGCCGCGCCCCTGGTAGAGGTGCGGAATGTCCGAGTAGCACGCGTGGGTGTACTGCGAACTCGCGCCGAAGAACCAACCGCTGTTGTAGCAGGGCGCCTTCTGGACCAGGCCGAGGGCGAACATACCGATCGCCACCAGCGCGATGACCCTTACGGGAGTCCACCAGGACGTCCCGAGGAGGGCACGCCGGCCGATGGGGCCACCGATCAGTTCGCTACCGGCGGCGGCGACCTGGTCAACCTTGGTCGGCCTTACCGGATCCGGCTCGTGCACGCTCGTGGGCGTCAGTTCTGCACTGGGCATGGGGCACATCCTGCCGTACGGACCTAGGAGTACGCCGAGGGCCGCCGCACCTCGTGGGTGCGGCGGCCCTCGTTTCACGTGAAACATCCAGTGAAGGGTGTTTCACGTGAAACACCCTTCACGAGCGATATGACGGCTAACCGGTTGAGCCTCCGAAGATGCCCCCATTGCCATTGCCGTTACTGGTGCCGCTGGACTCCGTGGCGGTAGCCGTGTCCGTCGGTGTGGATGTCGTGCCTCCGTCGGTGCCGCCATCGTCACTGCACTGCCAGCTGAACCGGCAGGACTCGGTTGCCGACGGCGTCGAACTCGGCGTCTCACTGGGCGTCTCGCTCGGCGTCTCACTGGGCGTCTCGCTCGGCGTCACCACAGGCGTCGGAGAGGGAGACGGTGCGCCGTCCTCGTTCTGGACCTTGTCGATCTTGGTGGCGTCAGGGAAGCCCGGGTCGGAGGCCCCCTTGAGTGCGGCCTCCATGTACTCGGTCCAGATCGACGTAGGAATGTCACCACCGTGAATGGACGCCACACCTGCCGTGCCGTTCATCGAGAGCAGCTCGGCGTCCTTGGGGTTCTCCCTGAACATCGCGATCGACGTCGAGAGCTGCTGGGTGTAGCCGACGAACCAGGCCGACTTGTTGCTGTCGGTGGTACCGGTCTTGCCGGCCGCCGAACGGCCCAGAGCCTTCGCGCTCTTCGCCGTACCGTTCTGGATGACGTTCTCCAGGGTGTCCGTGACGTTGTTCGCTACGTTCTCCGGCATCGCCTGCTTCACAGCGGGCTTGCTGAAGCCGGCCACCGGCTGTCCGCCTTGCTTGACGGACGTCACCGAGTACGGGTCCGCCTGCTTGCCCGAGGCTGCGAACGTCGCGTAGGCGTCGGCCATCCGGATCGCGCTGGGTGTCGACGTACCGATGGCGAAGGACGCGTTGAGATCCTTCGTCATACTGGCATCCAGGATGCCCGCCGACTGGGCGACGGCCTTCACCTTCGTCATCCCGACGTCCATACCGAGCTGGACGTACGGCGTGTTGATGGACTGCTCCATCGCCTTGCGGAGCGTGATGTAGCCCCAGGGATATTTACTCTCGTTGTTCTGGTAGAAGATCGAGTTGTCCTTGTTCAGGACATATGTGCCGTCCTGGTTTCTGACCTTGAGATGGTCGTCGCCGTTGTACTTGCTGAGCGGCGAGATACCGACGCCATCGGTCTTGTACGTGCCGTACTCCATGGCCGCGGCGAGCACGAACGGCTTCCAGGTCGAACCCACGGGGACACCCGAGGTGTCGGCGTTGTTGGTGAAGTGGCCGTTCTCGTAGCCGTCACCTCCGTAGAGGGCGACGATCGCTCCGTCCTTGGGCCTCACCGAAGCCGCGCCGAACTGGACGTACTTGTCCAGACTGCGCTTCTTCGGATCAATGCGGTCCTTCTGGACCTTCTTCACGGCCGCGCTCAGTTCGTTGACCTTGCTCTTCTCGAAGGTCGTGTAGATCTGGAAGCCGCCCTTGTCGAACTCGGTCTGCGAGATGTTCGAGTGGTTCAGGACGTACTTCTTGGCCGTGTCGACCAGGTAGCTGATCTGGCCGGTCATGCCCTTGGTCGCCTTCAGGCCCTGGGGCGTGGGGTACTTCTTGATGGCCGTCTGGTACTCGGCGTCCGTGATGTGCTTGTCGTCGTGCATCTGCTCGAGGATCCAGCTCCAACGGGCCTCGGAGCGTTTGCGGTTGGCGTCGGCGGTCGCCGCGGGGTCGATGTTCGTGGCGCCGATCGGGTCGTAGTACGTCGGACCCTTCAACAGTGCCGCGAGGAAGGCGCACTGACTCGGCGTCAGATGGACCGCGTCCACGCCGTAGTAGGTCTGCGCGGCGGCCTGTATGCCGTAGGCGCCGCGGCCGTAGTACGAGGTGTTCAGGTAGCCCTGGAGGACCTGCTCCTTGCTGAGCGACGTCCCCACCTTGATGGAGATGAACATCTCCTTGAACTTACGGCTGACCGTCTGTTCCTGGCTCAGGTAGGTGTTCTTTACGAACTGCTGGGTGATCGTAGAACCACCCTGCGTCTCACCGCCCCGGGCCATGTTGACCAGGGCCCGGGCGATACCCATGGGGTCGACGCCCGAGTCCGTGTAGAAGCTCTTGTTCTCGGCCGAGATCACCGACCACTGCATGGCCTTCGGGATGTCGGCGATGGTGATGTTCTGACGGTTGGCGCCGGTGCCCGTGGCGACCATCTGATCGCCGTTGGACCAGTAGTAGACGTTGTTCTGCGACTTGGCCGCAGTGTTCTCGCTGGGGATGCTGACCATCGCGTAGCCGACACCGACCGCGGCCACGATGCTGCCGAAGAACAGCAGGCACAGGCTGGAGACCAGCCGCCAGGAGGGCACCCAGCGGCGCCATCCGTACTTGTCGAAGCGCGGATAGTCGATGAACCTCTTCTTGCCGGGCGCGGGACCGCGTCCTCTGCCCCGACCGGGCCCGTTCGGGCCACCGGGACCGCGGCCTGCCGGCTCGGCCCCTCTACGACGCCCGCCACCTCTCTGTGCGGCTCGACGGGCTTCGGCACGGCTGCCGTACTGGCGGTCGTCGCCCCCCGAATCGGCGGGGTTCGACCCATAGGAATCGGATGGAGACCCGGTGGTGGCGCCTCGCGGTGCCGCGCGGTGGCCGGAGGTCGGTCCGGACTGGCCGCGTCGGTCCGCGGCACGTCCGCCTCCCTGCGGCTGCGGCGGTTTGCGACGGTGCTCGCTCATCGAACGATTACTCCTCGGGCAGGCGCACCCGTGCGCGCCTGGAAACGGCGGCTGGTTTCCGGTCCCCCCGAAGTACGGATGTGGTCGGTTCTGCATTCATCCGTACCGCACCGGGGACGTTGACGCCCCCACGCGTCACTTGGTTCCCGGTGGTGTGCATGCCGGACAGACTACGCACCGTCAAAACCTGCTTAGCCCCGAAGTTCACCCCAAATCAGGCAACTTGCTTCCAACGAATCAGTGATGTGACGCCGCTCACCATCTCCCCACTTGTCGCATCCGGAAGGCCGTTCTATCGTCTGGATGTATCGAGTCGATACATCAGCTCGGCATAAAGACCGTCACAGTCGAACCGCGGACAGGGAGGAGACGACGATGAGCCGACGCTCAGGCATCCTTGAGTTCGCCATCCTCGGCCTGCTCCGCGAATCCCCGATGCACGGCTATGAGCTGCGGAAACGACTCAATACCTCACTGGGTGTGTTCCGTGCGTTCAGCTACGGGACGCTCTACCCCTGCCTCAAGACGCTGGTCGCCAACGGCTGGTTGATCGAGGAGACGGGGAACACTCCTGAGGACGCCCTTACCGCCACCCTCGCGGGGCGTCGCGCCAAAATCGTCTACCGGTTGACGGCGGAAGGTAAGGAGCACTTCGAGGAGCTGCTCTCGCAGACGGGGCCCGACGCGTACGAGGACGAACATTTCGCCGCTCGTTTCGCCTTCTTCGGGCAGACGTCACGCGACGTACGCATGCGCGTACTGGAAGGTCGACGCAGCCGGCTGGAGGAGCGTCTCGACAAGATGCGCACCTCCCTGGCGCGGACCCGGGAGCGCCTCGACGACTACACGCTTGAGCTGCAGCGCCACGGAATGGAGTCCGTGGAGCGCGAAGTGCGCTGGCTGAACGAGCTCATCGAGAGCGAGCGAGCCGGACGGGACCTGAAGGGTCCCGCCTCCGGAGGCTCCGCTCAGCAGGACAGCACATCTGGGGAGTCGGGCGGCCTGCCCCGGCTCGGGGGCGCCACCCCCGGGCCGGATCCGTCCGACGAAACCACCACATGAGGTCCAGTCAGGGCCTCACCTCGCACACACAGGGAGCAACCGGAATGGGTTCGGTTCGCGTAGCCATCGTCGGCGTGGGCAACTGCGCCGCCTCACTGGTACAGGGCGTCGAGTACTACAAGGACGCCGACCCGGCGGCCAAGGTGCCCGGCCTGATGCACGTCCAGTTCGGCGAGTACCACGTCGGTGACGTCGAGTTCGTCGCCGCGTTCGACGTCGACGCGAAGAAGGTCGGCCTCGACCTCTCCGACGCCATCGGTGCCAGTGAGAACAACACCATCAAGATCTGCGACGTCCCGAACAAGGGCGTCACGGTCCAGCGTGGTCACACCCTCGACGGCCTGGGCAAGTACTACCGCATGACGATCGAGGAGTCCGACGAGACCCCGGTCGACGTGGTCCAGGTCCTCAAGGACAAGCAGGTCGACGTCCTGATCTGCTACCTGCCCGTCGGCTCCGAGGACGCGGCGAAGTTCTACGCCCAGTGCGCCATCGACGCCAAGGTCGCCTTCGTCAACGCCCTCCCGGTCTTCATCGCCGGCACCAAGGAGTGGGCGGACAAGTTCACCGAGGCCGGTGTCCCGATCGTCGGCGACGACATCAAGTCGCAGGTCGGCGCCACCATCACGCACCGCGTGATGGCGAAGCTGTTCGAGGACCGCGGTGTCCGCCTTGAGCGCACGATGCAGCTCAACGTCGGCGGCAACATGGACTTCAAGAACATGCTGGAGCGCGACCGCCTGGAGTCCAAGAAGATCTCGAAGACGCAGGCCGTCACCTCGCAGATCCCGGACCGCGACCTGGGCGAGAAGAACGTCCACATCGGCCCGTCGGACTACGTCCAGTGGCTCGACGACCGCAAGTGGGCCTACGTCCGCCTCGAAGGCCGTGCCTTCGGTGACGTCCCGCTGAACCTGGAGTACAAGCTGGAGGTCTGGGACTCCCCGAACTCCGCGGGTGTCATCATCGACGCCCTGCGCGCCGCGAAGATCGCCAAGGACCGCGGCATCGGCGGCCCGATCCTCTCCGCGTCGAGCTACTTCATGAAGTCCCCGCCGGTCCAGTACTTCGACGACGAGGCCTACGCCAACGTCGAGAAGTTCATCAAGGGCGAGGTCGAGCGCTAGGACCCGCCACCGGTTCGGTCGTCGAGGGTCCCCAGGGCATTCCGCCCGGGGACCCTCCTCGTATGTGAGGCTGTGCCCATGGCCGTCGTCCGTGACCTGCGCATCCTTCTGCGCTTCCAGGGCTTCCGGCGCCTGCTCGCCGTACGACTGCTCTCCCAGGGCGCGGACGGCGTCTACCAGGTCGCACTCGCCGCCTACGTCGTCTTCTCCCCGGAGAAACAGACCTCAGCCACCGCGATCGCCTCCGCCATGGCGGTCCTGCTCCTCCCGTACTCCCTCATCGGCCCCTTCGCCGGCGTCCTCCTGGACCGCTGGCGCCGCCGCCAGGTCTTCCTCTACGGCAACCTGCTGCGCGCCCTGCTGGCCGCACTGACTGCCGTCCTGATGGTGAGCCACGTCCCGGACTGGCTCTTCTACGTCTCCGCGCTCTGCGTCACCGCGGTCAACCGCTTCGTCCTCGCCGGCCTGTCCGCCGCGCTCCCACGCGTGGTCGACGACGAACGCCTGGTCGTGGCCAACTCCCTTTCCCCCACGGCCGGAACACTGGCGGCGACCGCGGGCGGAGGCCTCGCCTTCGTCGTCCGGCTACTGGTCGCGGACACGGATGCCACGGTGGTTCTGCTGGGCGCCGCCCTGTATCTGTGCGCCGCCCTCGCGTCATTGCGCATGCCCCCCGAACTCCTCGGCCCCGACCTCGCGTTGACCCGACCCCGACTGGCGACAGCCCTCGCCGGCACCGCCCGGGACCTGACAGCGGCGCTACGGCATCTCGCCGCGCCGCAGCGCCGGGAGGCGGTCCGGGCTCTCCTCGCGATGACACTGATGCGCTTCTGCTACGGCGCCCTGATGGTCCTGCTCCTGATGCTCTGCCGGTACGCCCTGTCGTCGACCTCGGACGACGGACTGCGCCTGCTGGGGCTGGCGTTGGGGGTTTCCGGCGCCGGCTTCTTCGTGGCGGCCGTGGTGACACCCTGGGCCGCCGAACAACTGGGCCCCGGGCGCTGGATCGCCGTGTGCGCCGCGGGCGCCGCGGTCCTGGAACCGGCCCTCGGCCTCCCGTTCACCACCGCCCCAATGCTGGCGGCAGCCTTCGTCCTGGGCTTGACCACACAGGGCGCGAAGATCGCCACGGACACGATCGTGCAGTTCTCGGTCGACGACGGCTTCCGCGGCCGGATCTTCTCCGTCTACGACGTGCTGTTCAACGTCGCGTTCGTCGGCGCGGCGGCAATGGCCGCTCTGGTACTGCCGCCGGACGGCCGCTCGGTGACGCTGGTGGTCACGGTCGCCGTTATCTACTCGGCAGTTGCAGCGGCTATGGCCCACTTTGAGTGCCGGAAAGTGTCACATCACTGACACGGAGTCGATCCGGGCCACAGCGGTGTCAGTGGGTGCCGGTAACTTACGTGCGTCTTACTTCGCACCATGCCGCGTGCCATGCCGCGCCATGCGCCCACGTTCCAGGGGGGACCCCAAATGACAACTCCGCCGCCTCAGAGCCCGAACCCATACGCCCAGGGCCAGCAGCCCTACGGCGAGCCTCAGGCGCAGGCTCCGTACCCGCCCCAGGCTCAGGCCCCCTACCCGCCCCAGGGCGGCTACCCGCAGCAGCCGGGCCAGCCCGGGTTCCCGCCCCAGGGCGCGGCCCCGTACGCTCCGGTCCCGCCGCAGCCGCGGCGCCGGTTCAGCCCCAAGCTGATCCGGATCGCCATCATCATCGTGATAGCCATCGGTGCGGCGGTCTACAGCTTCATATCGAGCCAGAACGACGCCGACACGGCGAAGGTCGGCGACTGCATGCACCGCGGCAGTACCAGCGACACCAACCCGAACCTTGAGGTCGTGAAGTGCAGCGACGCGAAGGCCGAGTACACGGTGCTGGCCAAGATCAGCGGTAAGTACTCCGAGTCCGAGGCGAACGCCAAGTGCTCGGCGGCCGCGAAGGACTTCCAGTACTCGTACACCGAGAGCGGTGACGGCAGCAACTTCCTGCTCTGCCTGAAGGACTACAAGAAGTAAGGCAGTTGTAGCGCGGGGCGGTGTCTCATGTTTCACGTGAAACACCGCCCCTGATGCTGTCCGGGGTCATGTTTCACGTGAAACATGACCCCGTTCCATGACCTCAGCTCTCCGAGGCCCACCACTCCTTGAGTGCGGCCACCGCCGCCTCATGGTCCATCGGCCCGTTCTCCAGCCGCAGTTCCAGCAGGAACTTGTAGGCACGACCGATGACCGGCCCCGGTGTGATGCCCAGGATCTCCATGATCTGGTTGCCATCGAGGTCAGGTCGGATCGAGTCCAGCTCCTCCTGCCCCTGAAGCTGGACGATGCGTTCTTCCAGCCCGTCATACGCACGGGACAGTGCGGCAGCCCTGCGCTTGTTCCGTGTGGTGCAGTCCGAGCGGGTCAGCTTGTGGAGCCGGTCGAGGAGCGGGCCGGCGTCACGGACGTAGCGCCGGACAGCCGAGTCGGTCCACTCGCCGGTGCCGTAGCCGTGGAACCGCAGGTGGAGTTCGACAAGACGCGAGACGTCCTTCACCAGCTCGTTGGAGTACTTGAGCGCCAGCATGCGCTTCTTGGTCATCTTCGCGCCGACCACCTCGTGGTGGTGGAACGAGACCCGGCCGTCGTTCTCGAAACGGCGAGTGCGCGGCTTGCCGATGTCATGGAGTAGTGCGGCCAGCCGGAGAGTCAGGTCGGGACCGTTCTCCTCCAGTTCGATCGCCTGCTCCAGCACGATCAGCGTGTGTTCGTAGACGTCCTTGTGCCGGTGGTGCTCGTCGCTCTCCAGACGCAGGGCGGGCAGCTCGGGCAGTACATGGTCGGCGAGACCGGTATCGACAAGCAGCGTCAGACCCTTGCGGGGGTGTGCGGAGAGGATCAGCTTGTTCAGCTCGTCCCGCACCCGCTCGGCCGAGACGATCTCGATCCGCCCGGACATCTCCTTCATCGCCGCAACGACCTCGGGAGCGACCTCGAAGTCGAGCTGCGCGGCGAAGCGGGCCGCTCGCATCATCCGCAGGGGATCGTCCGAGAAGGACGCCTCGGGAGTACCCGGGGTACGCAGCACGCGGGCCGCGAGGTCGCCGAGACCTCCGTGCGGGTCGATGAACTCCTTCTCCGGGAGTGCGACAGCCATCGCGTTCACCGTGAAGTCGCGCCGGACGAGGTCCTCCTCGATGGAGTCGCCGTACGACACCTCGGGCTTGCGCGAGGTCCGGTCGTACGCCTCCGACCGATAGGTGGTCACCTCGATCTGAAAGCGGCGGTCGACGTCTCCGACGCGGGCGTCCTTCTGTACCCCCACCGTGCCGAAGGCGATCCCGACCTCCCACACGGCGTCCGCCCACGGACGGACGATCTTCAGTACGTCCTCGGGCCGCGCGTCCGTCGTGAAGTCCAGGTCATTGCCGAGCCGGCCGAGCAGCGCGTCGCGCACCGAGCCGCCGACCAGGGCGAGGGAGAACCCTGCCTCCTGGAAGCGGCGGGCAAGGTCGTCGGCGACGGGAGCCACCCGCAGCAGTTCGCTCACCGCGCGATGCTGCACCTGGCTCAGGGCACTGAGGTTGTCTTCGTTGGCGTTCGGCACAACAGAAAAGGGTACGTGGCCGGGGCGACCCCGAGCGCCTTCATTAAATGTTCACGGACACACCTTCCGATACCACCGCAATCATGGCCCTTGCGACGTGCCGCAGTGTCCCTCTTCATACACGCTCATATTGGACACTCGGAACCGGTTCCCTGATCTTGTGGAGCAGTCCGCGGCACTTCCCCTCAGCGCGCATCGTTACCATGCGTGGACGCACATTGCGACGACCACTGACGATGACGAGGGACGGGCGAGCGCGTGGCCGAGGCGGCAGACTTCCAGGGGACGTGTCCCTCACCTGCCCGCCGGTGGCTGCGGCGCACCGGCGTACTGCTCGCCGGGGCGCCTCTGCTGGCCGGCCTCCTTCAGATGTCCGTCGCCGCGCCCGCCGGTGCGGCCGAGCAGACCTCCGCGAAGGCCGCCTCCGGCTCGCAGACTGTGTCGGTCTCCGTGGACACACTCACTCCTGGCATCCCCACGGACGGGGACACGCTGACCGTCTCCGGGACGGTGACGAACAACGGCAAGCAGGCAGTCACCGACGCCCACGTGGGCCTGCGCCTGGGACAGGCGCTGAGCACCCGTTCGGCGATCGACAGCGTCGCCAAGCGCACCGACTTCGTCCAGGGTGTCGACGGCTCGGAGATCGACGACAAGTACACACAGAAGTTCTCCAAGCTCACTCCAGGCGTCGCCGAGCCCTTCACCCTCTCCGTGCCGGTCGACAAGCTGGGCCTCGGTAACGACGGCGTCTACCCGCTCGGTGTCTCGCTCTCCGGCCAGACCTCTGCCCAGCCGTGGGACCAGGTACTGGGGATCCAGCGGACGTTCCTGCCGTGGCAGCCCGACGACGCGGACACGAAGACGAAGACGACGTATCTGTGGCCGCTCGTCTCGACCGTCCACATGACGGTACAGACAGGTTCCAACGAACAGCAGACTCCGGTCTTCCTCAACGACGACCTCGCCAAGGAGATCGCCCCGGGCGGCCGGCTCGACCAGATGCTCTCCCTGGGCAAAGATCTCGACGTCACCTGGGTGATCGACCCGGACCTGCTGGCCTCGGTGGACGCGATGACCCGCAGCTACAAGATCCAGGGAGACGGCGACACCACGACGACGGGGACCCATCAGGCGGTCGCCAAGGCGTGGCTGGCCGAGCTGCAGTCGGCGGTGGCGGACAAGGAAGTCGTCGCCCTCCCCTTCGCCGACCCCGACCTGGCGTCTCTCGCCCACAACGGCACCAGCGTCACCGGCTCCCTGAGCCACCTCAAGGACGCCACGGACGTCGCCGCGACCACCGTGGAGACTGTGCTCCACGTGACGCCGACCACTGACTTCGCGTGGCCGGTGAGCGGCGCCGTGGACCCGTCGATCATCAAGGTCGCCACCTCGGCCGGTGCCGACAAGGTGATCGCCCGCAGCGACAGCCTCCAGGAGACCGGCGGCCTGCCGTACACGCCTTCCGCGGCCCGCCCCATCGGTGGCGGTACGACGGCGGTGGTCGCCGACGCGCGGCTCTCGACGGCGTTCGAGGGCGATCTGACGAAGGCCGGGGCGGCCACGCTCGCCGAGCAGCAGTTCCTGGCCCAGAGTCTGGCGCTCGACCTGCAGTCGGACAAGCAGCGCAGCATCGTCGTCGCCCCGCAGCGCATGCCGACCGCCGGCCAGGCCCAGGCGATGGCCGAGGCACTGACGGCCCTTCAGGGCAGCACCTGGACCGAGCCTCAGGATCTCGCCGCGACGGCCAAGGCCAAGCCGGACCCGGGTGCCACGACGAAGATCCCGTCGTCCTCCAGGTACCCCTCCTCGCTGCGCAAGCAGGAGCTGCCGAGGTCGGCCTTCGAGGAGATCGCGACCACTCAGGACAAGCTCGAAAACTTCCAGGTGATCCTCAGCAACGAGGCCCGCGTGGTGACCCCCTTCGGACGGGCCATGAACCGCGAGATGTCCACGTCATGGCGCGGCCGGGCGGGAGAGGCGGAGAACTTCCGCCAGGGTGTGCTGGGTTATCTCGACGACCTCATCGACCAGGTCAAACTGATCGACAAGTCCGAGACAAAGCTCTCGGGCCGCAGCGCCACGATCCCCGTGACCGTGCAGAACAACCTGGTGCAGGGCGTCGACCACCTGATCCTGCGCCTCACCTCGACGAACCCTACGCGCCTCAAGATCGGCGGCAAGGCCTACACGGAGCAGCGGGTCACGGTCAACGGCGGGCACAGCCAGTCGGTGAAGTTCACCACGACGGCCAACGCCAACGGCAAGGTGGGCGTGGTCGCCCAGCTGTACACGGAGGACGGCCAGGAGTACGGGCAGGCCGTCAACTTCGACGTCAAGGTCACCGAGGTCACCGCCACGGTGATGCTGGTCATCGGCGGCGGTGTCCTGCTGCTCGTCCTCGCCGGCTTCCGGATGTACACGCACCGCAAGCGCGCCGTCGCCCGCCAGGCCGAGGAAGAGGGTCCCGACGGGCCCGACGACGCGGAGGGCGAAGCACCCGAGGGCCTGGAGAACCCCGAGGACCCTCAGGACCGTCTCCAGGAGGAGTCCGGCACTCCGTCCCGGGCAGACGACCCGGAGCACCCGAGTGACCCGACACCGGACACCGCACCGGAAAGCGCCGACCCGTCCGGCACGGGTGAGAGAGTGGACCGTTGAGCGATGTCGTGGCCGGTGGGCCCGGGGACGATGAGGTGGGGTAACCATGAACGCGCCGTACGACGGTGACCGCGGTCAGGGCGCGGGCAGCTCGGGCTACCCCGAGGGTCCGCCGCCCGAACACGGCCAGGTGCCGCCGCAGCCCCCCGCGGACATGTACCTCCAGGACGCCTACGACCAGGATCCCTACCGGGCGCAGGACCTCTCCGCCCAGGACCCGGTCGCCGAGGCGCTCTACGACCGCGCCGCACACCCCCCGCCGCCTCCGGGCACGTACCAGCCACAGCCCCCGCTCTACGCCCAGCCACCGCAGTCCCCATACGCCCCCGACCCCCGCGTGTGGGCGCAGACCCCGGCGCCCGAGCCCGAAGGTCCGACCCAGTACCTGCCCTACGGCGACGACGCCCGCACGACGCAGTTCGTGGGCGTCGACGACCTGGTGACCGGGGCCGGCGAGGACTATCAGGAGCCGGACGCCTTCGCTCATCTCTTCCGGGACCAGGGTCAGGGTGGCGGACGCCCGTCGATGGACCCCCCCGCGGTCCCCGGCCCGTCCCCGGCGCCGCCCTCGGGCCAGGCCCCAGATCGGAAG
>NZ_JAWOAI010000013.1:0-45095 GCF_033194735.1 Streptomyces sp. W16 | reverse complement strand
CCCTGCCGCCCCGGCCGGCCTGGCCGCCCGCCTCCGCCTTGGACCGTGCCTCGCGTCGCGCCGCCCGCTTGCGGCTGCGCAACGAGACCGGGATCGCCCACAGTTGGAACTTGGTGCCGGACTTGGCGAGGACCTCGTTCGAGAGCCCGGACCGCAGCGCGGCCACCTCGCCCCACGGCACGACGACAACCCGGAAGGGGTTGCGCACGCGCAGCCGGTCCTCGTTGGCGTACACCGCCGGGCGGAACGTGAAGGCCACCACCAGCGGCACCACGAGGATCAGTCCCGCGAGTGCCAGCCACGGCGTGCGGCCGTTTCCCCGTACGAGCGCGTCGACGCCGAGCCAGAGCCCGATGGCGAGCAGCAGTACGCCGCCTACGATGCCCATGGACGACCTGTAGATGCGGTCCGGGGGCTGCGGGGCGGGGGGCTCGTGGTGCGGGGTCGTCATGGTGCCGATTGTGCCTCAGGGCTGCGCCGTCTCGTCGTTGGGGACCTGTGCGTTCGCGGGTGCGGGTGCGCTGTGGCTGGTCGGGCCCACGCGGCGGAGCCGCATATCGATACAGCCCCGCGCCCCTTCAGGGCGCTCAGCTGCCGGGGTGTACAGCCGCTACGCGCGTAGATATGCTCGTCTGGTGACCATGCCCACCACTGCACCTGCTGCACACACACTCGGCGAGGTAACGGCTTCCGACAGCACGCTGCGCCGTTTCCTCCACGGGCTGCCCGGCGTCGACGCGGTCGGCCTGGAGGCGCGCGCCGCCTCGCTCGGGACCCGTTCCATCAAGACCACCGCGAAGGCGTACGCCATCGACCTCGCCATCTCGATGGTCGACCTGACGACGCTGGAAGGCGCGGACACCCCCGGCAAGGTCCGGGCGCTCGGCGCCAAGGCGGTCCGCCCCGACCCGACCGACCGGACGAGCCCCTCGACCGCGGCCGTCTGTGTCTATCCCGACATGGTGGCCGTCGCCAAGGAGGCCGTCGCCGGTTCCTCCGTGAAGGTCGCCTCCGTCGCCACCGCCTTCCCGGCCGGCCGTGCCGCGCTCGCCGTGAAGCTGGCCGACGTGCGCGACGCGGTCGCCGCCGGCGCCGACGAGATCGACATGGTCATCGACCGCGGGGCGTTCCTCGCGGGCAACTACATGAAGGTCTACGACGAGATCGTCGCCGTGAAGGAGGCGTCCGGGGCGGCTCGCCTGAAGGTCATCTTCGAGACCGGCGAGCTGTCGACGTACGACAACATCCGCCGCGCGAGCTGGCTCGGCATGCTGGCCGGCGCGGACTTCATCAAGACGTCGACGGGCAAGGTCGCCGTCAACGCCACTCCCGCGAACACCCTGTTGATGCTGGAGGCGGTCCGCGACTTCCGCGCCCAGACCGGCATCCAGGTCGGCGTGAAGCCCGCGGGCGGTATCCGTACCTCCAAGGACGCCGTCAAGTTCCTGGTCATCGTCAACGAGACGGCGGGCGAGGACTGGCTGGACAACCACTGGTTCCGCTTCGGCGCGTCCTCGCTCCTGAACGACCTGCTGATGCAGCGTCAGAAGCTGGCCACCGGCCGCTATTCCGGCCCCGACTACGTGACGGTGGACTGATCCATCATGGCTACTTTTGAATACGCACCGGCGCCCGAGTCCCGCTCCGTCGTCGATATCGCGCCCTCCTACGGCCTGTTCATCGACGGCGAGTTCACGGAGGCAGCGGACGGCAAGGTCTTCAAGACCGTCTCCCCCTCCACCGAAGAGGTCCTCGCCGAGATCGCCCAGGCGGGCGAGGCGGACGTCGACCGCGCGGTGAAGGCCGCCCGCAAGGCCTTCGAGAAGTGGTCGGCGCTGCCCGGCTCCGAGCGCGCCAAGTACCTGTTCCGCATCGCCCGCATCATCCAGGAGCGCAGCCGCGAACTGGCCGTCCTGGAGACCCTGGACAACGGCAAGCCCATCAAGGAGACGAGGGACGCCGACCTCCCCCTCGTAGCCGCGCACTTCTTCTACTACGCGGGCTGGGCCGACAAGCTGGACCACGCCGGCTTCGGCGCCAACCCCCAACCCCTCGGCGTGGCGGGCCAGGTCATCCCCTGGAACTTCCCCCTCCTGATGCTGGCGTGGAAGATCGCCCCGGCACTCGCGACCGGCAACACGGTGGTGCTGAAGCCGGCCGAGACCACTCCCCTGTCGGCGTTGTTCTTCGCGGACATCTGCCGCCAGGCGGGCCTGCCCAAGGGCGTCGTCAACATCCTTACGGGATACGGCGATTCGGGCGCCGCGCTCGTCGCGCACCCGGACGTCGACAAGGTCGCGTTCACGGGCTCCACGGCGGTCGGCAAGCAGATCGCGCGGACCGTCGCGGGCACGACCAAGAAGGTCACCCTCGAACTCGGCGGCAAGGGCGCGAACATCGTCTTCGACGACGCCCCCATCGACCAGGCCGTGGAGGGGATCGTCACCGGCATCTTCTTCAACCAGGGCCAGGTCTGCTGCGCGGGCAGCCGCCTGCTCGTCCAGGAGTCCATCCAGGACGAGCTGTTGGACTCCCTGAAGCGGCGCCTCTCCACGCTCCGCCTCGGCGACCCGCTCGACAAGAACACGGACATCGGCGCGATCAACTCCGCCGAGCAGCTCGCGCGGATCACCACACTCGTGGAACAGGGCGAGGCGGAAGGCGCCGAGCGCTGGTCCCCGTCCTGCGAACTCCCGTCCTCCGGCTACTGGTTCGCCCCGACGCTCTTCACGAACGTCACCCAGGCGCACACCATCGCCCGCGACGAGATCTTCGGCCCAGTGCTGTCCGTGCTGACCTTCCGCACCCCGGACGAGGCCGTCGCCAAGGCCAACAACACGCAGTACGGCCTCTCCGCGGGCATCTGGACGGAGAAGGGCTCCCGCATCCTCGCGGTCGCGAGCAAGCTGCGCGCTGGTGTCATCTGGTCCAACACGTTCAACAAGTTCGACCCGACCTCGCCGTTCGGCGGCTACAAGGAGTCGGGCTTCGGCCGCGAGGGCGGTCGCCACGGCCTGGAGGCGTACCTCGCCCCGTCGAGCCCGGAGGGCGAGCGATAAATGAGCACAGTTGATCGCACCAACGAACGCCTCAGCGTGTTCAAGACCTACAAGCTGTACGTCGGGGGCAAGTTCCCCCGTAGCGAGAGCGGCCGGGTGTACGAGGTGACCGACTCAAAGGGCAAGTGGCTCGCGAACGCGCCGCAGTCCTCCCGCAAGGACGCCCGCGACGCGGTCGTAGCCGCCCGCAAGGCGTTCGGCGGCTGGTCCGGCGCGACGGCGTACAACCGGGGCCAGATCCTCTACCGCATCGCCGAGATGCTGGAGGGTCGCAAGGACCAGTTCGTACGCGAAGTCGCGGACGCGGAGGGCCTGTCGAAGTCGAAGGCTTCCGTGATCGTGGACGCGGCGATCGACCGCTGGGTCTGGTACGCGGGCTGGACCGACAAGATCGCGCAGGTGGTCGGGGGCGCGAACCCGGTAGCGGGCCCGTACTTCAACCTCTCCTCCCCCGAGCCGACGGGTGTCGTCACCGTCCTCGCACCCCAGGAGTCGTCGTTCCTCGGGCTGATCTCGGTCGTCGCCCCGGTCATCGCGACCGGCAACACGGCGATCGTGATCGCGAGCGAGAAGTCCCCGCTCCCGGCCCTGTCGTTGGGCGAGGTCCTGGCCACCTCCGACCTGCCCGGCGGTGTCGTCAACGTCCTCTCCGGCAAGACGGCGGAGATCGCCACTCCGCTCGCCGCACACCAGGACGTCAACGCGATCGACCTCGCGGGCGCGGACGACGTACTGGCGAAGGAGCTGGAGATCGCGGCGGCCGACAACCTGAAGCGAGTTCTCCGTCCACAGCCTGTGGATTACGCGGAGACTCCGGGCATCGACCGCCTGACAGCCTTCCTCGAAACGAAGACGGTCTGGCATCCCACGGGTTCCCTGGGAGCAGGCGGCTCCTCGTACTAGGCAGGCCGAAGGCCACCGCCCAGGGGCGCGGGGAACTGCGCGACCAGCCACGACGGACGCGCACCCGGCAACAAGTCCGCAGTTCCCCGACCGCCCCCGCAACTCAACCCTGGAGCAGCCCCGTCACCTGCCCCACCACCGGCATGCTCCCGATCGACTGAGCCTCGGCCACAGGACCCGTCAACGCCTGCGAGGCCAACGGCTGGAAGTCGGCGAGCTGAGTCGCAACCCCGTTGTCGAGCGGGTCGACACCCGTCCCCGCGAGGGGGTTCGGCTTGAGCCCGGCAACAGGCCCGGTGACGTAACCCACCGTTCCGGCAACCGCACCCAACCCCGCCGCAGGGTCGATCTTGCCGAGCGAGGTCGGCCGAGTCCGCATCACGTCAACGACGGGCGCGGTGTCCGCGGAGGCCGTCGCCGCGCCCGCGCCAAGGGCGACTCCGGCCGTCGCGAGGGCAACCAGGGCGCGCTGGGCGTTCGGGTGCGGGGAGGACGTGTGTCGTGCCATTGCTGGTGCCACCTTCTGGTGCGCAGGGTAATCAGGTCAGCACGAAGGGTAGTTGACGTGTGATGCGCGTTCCAATGGCGACCCGCGGGGTCGGCAGGACGTACGGAATACGTCAAACTGGTGTCCCGTGAGCATCCTTTCCCCGTCACCGGCCCGTGTCGTGCTGCTGTGCGGCCCCTCGGGTTCCGGCAAGTCCCTCGTCTCGGCCCGCTCCGGTCTTCCCGTGCTGCGGCTCGACGACTTCTACAAGGAGGGCGACGACCCGACGCTGCCACTGGTGGCGGGGAGTTCGGACATCGACTGGGACCACCCCGACTCCTGGGACGCGGACGTGGCGGTCACCGCGATCGTCGAGCTGTGCCGCACGGGTCGTACTGACGTGCCGGTCTACGACATCTCGCTGAGCGCCCGTACGGGCACGGAGGCGGTCGACGTCGGGCGGACCCCGTTGTTCATAGCGGAGGGCATCTTCGCCGCCGAGGTCATCACCCGCTGCCAGGAGTTGGGGGTCCTCGCCGACGCGCTGTGCCTCAGCCGCGGCCCGATGCGCACGTTCCGGCGCCGTTTCCTGCGGGATCTCCGGGAGGGCCGTAAGTCCGTGCCGTTCCTGTTGCGGCGCGGCTGGCGGCTGATGCGGCTGGAGCGCTCGATCGTGGCCCGCCAGACGACCCTCGGCGCGTACGCCTGCGACAAGGACGAGGCGCTGGGCAGGCTGGCCGCGGCGGCGGTCGGCCGGCGGCCGACACGCACGACTCCGGCGCCCTCCCCCTCGTAGACGAGAAAGAGCGGGACTGGATGGACCCCCCGGCCCTCCAGTCCCGCTCTTCCTTTTCCCCCGTGGTACTTCCCCCGTGATCCCCCCAGGACCCCGTCGGCACCCCCCGGTACCGATCCCCCGTGGTCCCCTTCGTGCTCCCCCGTTACTTACTTCCCCCCCGACCCTCAGGCGACAAGCTCCCCGAAGGCGTCCTCCTCGTCACGGCCGAAGCTGAGGACCTCGTCCTCACGCATGCGGCGGAGCGACCGCCAGATGCTGGACTTCACCGTGCCGACACTGATGTCGAGGATCTCCGCGATCTCCGGGTCCGTGCGGCCCTCGTAGTAACGGAGGACCAGCATGGTGCGCTGGAGTTCGGGCAGCCGGGCCAGCGCCTGCCACAGGACCGCGCGCAGTTCGGTGCCGCGCATCGCGTCCGTGTCGCCGGGCGTCTCCGGCAGTTCCTCGGTCGGGTACTCGTTCAGCTTGCGGCGGCGCCACGCGCTGATGTGCAGGTTCGTCATGGTGCGGCGGAGGTAGCCCCCGACCGCGGCCTTGTCGCTGATCCGGTCCCATGCCTTGTACGTCGAGAACAGCGCGCTCTGCAGCAGGTCCTCGGCCTCGAAGCGGTCGCCGGTCAGGTGGTAGGCGGTCGCGTACAGGGAGGCGCGGCGCTCCTGGACGTAGGCGGTGAACTCCGCCTCCGACAGCGAACGACGCTCCCCCGTGTCCTCCCCGTACCCGCTTCCCCCGTGCGCTTCCCCCGTGTGCGCGTCAACCACCGTCATGTAACCGGTGTGCTGACGCCCGGCGCTGCGAGCGCACCCCCGCCCGCTCACAGCACCGGACTTCTCGGAACCCCGGGTGACATCGTGCAGACGCGTGATGACTGCGTTGTTGCTGGTGCTGTGCAGCGTGTTCATCTCGCGCCCCCCGTAGTGGACTTGCCCGGTGTTCGGATGTTCCGGCGTGGTTCCTTGCCTGTGACGAAAATCCTGCCGGGGTCACTTCATGGGCGTGTCCGCCGACTGTCACAGACCTGTCACAGGGGTCCCCCTCTGCGGCTGCCCTCAGAAAACGGACAGTCCGGTCACAGAAAGGAGCGCTACGGGCGCGTACCCGTGCAGGTGTCGAAACCCCGCCCCCACATGGGCCAGAATGAGCCCCGTGCCTTCCCTGTTGCTGATCGAGGACGACGACGCCATCCGGACGGCCCTGGAGCTCTCGCTGACGCGCCAGGGACACCGGGTAGCCACCGCTGCCAGCGGCGAGGACGGTCTGAAGCTGCTGCGTGAGCAGCGGCCGGACCTGATCGTGCTGGATGTGATGCTGCCCGGCATCGACGGTTTCGAGGTGTGCCGGCGCATCCGGCGCACGGACCAGCTGCCGATCATTCTGCTCACCGCGCGCAGCGACGACATCGACATCGTCGTCGGGCTGGAGTCCGGTGCCGACGACTACGTGGTCAAACCCGTGCAGGGGCGGGTGCTGGACGCCCGTATCCGGGCCGTGCTGCGGCGCGGGGAGCGGGAGGCCAACGACGCGGCCTCGTTCGGTTCGCTGGTCATCGACCGGGCCGCGATGACCGTCACGAAGAACGGCGAGGACCTCCAACTCACGCCCACCGAGTTGCGGTTGCTCCTGGAGCTGAGCCGGCGGCCCGGACAGGCCCTGTCCCGGCAGCAGTTGCTGCGCCTGGTGTGGGAGCACGACTATCTCGGTGACTCGCGGCTGGTGGACGCCTGTGTCCAGCGGCTGCGGGCCAAGGTCGAGGACGTGCCGTCGTCCCCGACGCTCATCCGTACCGTGCGCGGGGTCGGTTACCGCCTGGACTCGCCTCAGTGACCGACGCACCAGGGGGGATCCGCGGCTGGCGCCCGGGTCGTAAGGGAGTCCTGTGGCGGCTGCGGTTCACCAGCCTGCGCCTGCGGCTGGTGGTCGTGTTCGGCCTGGTCGCGCTGACCGCCGCCGTCTCCGCGTCCGGCATCGCCTACTGGCTCAACCGCGAGGCCGTCCTCACCCGGGCCCAGGACGCGGTGCTGCGCGACTTCCGGCAGGAGATGCAGAACCGCGCGAGCGCGCTGCCCATGCCCACCACGCAGGACGAACTGATGCGCACCGCGGGCCAGATGGCCAACAGCAGCCAGCGCTTCAGCGTCCTGCTGGTCGCCGCGGACGCGAACGACAAGACGGTCTACGGCAACTCCGGCGGCCTGAACGGCTTTTCGCTGGAGGACGTGCCCAAGTCGCTGCGCACGGCGGTGAACAAGCAGCAGTCGGTGACCGACGGCAACAAGGAGCCGTACCACCTGTACTGGCAGCGGGTCACCGAGCACGGCACGCCGTTCCTGGTGGCCGGTACCCGGATGATCGGCGGCGGGCCGACCGGCTACATGCTCAAGTCCCTCGAACCGGAGGCGAAAGACCTCAACTCCCTTGCCTGGTCGCTGGGTATCGCCACCGGGCTCGCGCTGATCGGTTCCGCGCTGCTCGCGCAGGCCGCCGCGACGACCGTCCTCAAGCCCGTGCACCGGCTGGGCATCGCCGCGCGTCGGCTCGGCGAGGGCAAGCTCGACACCCGGCTGCGGGTCTCCGGTACCGATGAACTCGCGGAACTGTCACGGACGTTCAACCAGACGGCCGAGGCGCTGGAGAAACGGGTCGCCGACATGGCCGCACGCGACGACGCCTCGCGCCGGTTCGTCGCCGACATGTCGCACGAGCTGCGCACCCCATTGACCGCGATCACGGCGGTGGTTGAGGTGCTCGAAGAGGAACTCGACGCCGAGACCGGCAGTGTGGACCCGATGATCGAGCCCGCCGTACGGCTCGTCGTCAGCGAGACCAAGCGGCTCGGTGACCTCGTCGAGAACCTGATGGAGGTCACCCGCTTCGACGCGGGCACCGCCCGGCTCGTCCTCGACGACGTCGACCTCGCCGACCAGATCACCGCCTGCATCGACGCCCGCGCCTGGCTGGACGCCGTGGACCTGGACGCCGAGCGCGGCATCCACTCCCGGCTCGACCCGCGCCGCCTCGACGTCATCCTCGCCAACCTCATCGGCAACGCCCTCAAGCACGGCGGCTCGCCGGTCCGGGTGTCGGTCCGCCTGGAGGACGACGACCTCGTCATCGCGGTCCGCGACCACGGCCCCGGCATTCCTGAGGACGTCCTGCCGCACGTCTTCGACCGCTTCTACAAGGCGAGCGCGTCCCGCCCCCGTTCCGAGGGCAGCGGCCTCGGCCTCTCCATCGCCCTGGAGAACGCCCACATCCACGGCGGCGACATCACCGCCGCCAACTCCCCCGACGGCGGCGCGGTGTTCACCCTGCGGCTGCCGAGGGACGCCTCCGAACTGACGGAGGAGACCGACAAGGGCGAGGGCGGCGTGAGCGAGGGAGACACCCCCGACGGCGCGGGCGGCTCGGGCGGCTCCAGGGGGAACGTGTCATGACCGTACGACAGTTGAGGACTCCCGCCGGGCAACGGGGCGTGGCCGTGCGGCGGTTGGTGGCTGTCCCGCTGCTCGGGCTGTTGCTCGCCGGGTGTGGGATCCGGGCCACGGAGGTGCCGACCGACTTCGGGGCCGCGCCCTCGCGGGTGCGGTGCACGCTGACCGAGCCGGAGATGACGGCGCAGGCCGCGCGGGGGGTGCCTGTGCAGGTGTTCCTGCTGTGCGGGTCGTCGCTGGTGGCCGTCGACCGGGCCGTGCAGGTGCCGGACGGCACGGCGGACGTGCGGCGGCGCGTGTTCGTGGCCCAGGGGCTGCTGGACCAGCTCGCCGAGTCGCCGTCGTCGGGTGAGCTGGACGCCGGGTACACGACCGACGTACGCGGCGGCATGTCCGTGAGCGGGCCGCGCGCCAAGGACCCCAAGGACGCGCTGCGGCTGAGCAGTTCACCGGCCGACCTGACGTCGTACGCGCTCGCCCAGATCGTCTGCACGTTCTCCGACTCGGCCGCGGCCGAGGGCGACGGCTCCGTCATCCTCGGCGGCCCGGACGACACCCCGCTGCGCCGCTACGAATGCACGGACGACGTCCGCTCCGCCCCCGGCACCAACGCACCGCCTTCCAGCGAGGTGACGGGCGGCTGAAGCGCGCGAGTGAGCCGGAGGGGCGCGCCGGTGTCGAGAGTACGAGCGCGCGGAGGCGCGAAGCGCTGAGCACGGTCGTGCTCTCGACACCGGCTGAAAGCGCCCCGGAGGTGAACGAGCCGAAAAGGAGGGGTGTGGCGGAAGCCTCACCATGGTGCTTGGCCCCTACCCGGAACCGATCGTGCCGGAGGGGGCGTCTAGTGGGGCGTGCAGCGTCAAGGCTCCATCGGCGGCAGTGCCGCGATTCGCGTCCGTGTGACAGGAGGTGTCCTCCTCGTCGCACACCTCGTGCTCGTCGCCTGGGTCACGCTGCGCCCGCGGGACGTCCCCTGGGTGATGCCGCCGAACCTGCACCCGCTGGCCAGTATCCGGGCCGATCTGACGCTGGGCTGGCCGGAGGCGACGAAGCGGATCGGTGAGGGCCTCGCGCTGCTGGCCCCGCTGGGCGTGCTGCTCCCGATGGTCAGCGGCCGGCTGCATGTCTCGCCGCTCGCGTCCCTGATCCGTACGGTCGCCGCCGGCGCCCTGATCTCCCTGGGCATCGAACTGCTGCAGACCGGTGTGCCCGGCCAGGTCGTGGACGTCGACTCGCTGCTCATGAACACGGTCGGTGTGGCCCTCGCGCACGTCGCGATCGTTCCCGCCGCCCGCGCCTGGCTCCGCCGCAGGGGCGAGAACCCCCTCCCCGCGCCCCTCCTCCAGGAGGAAGCGACTCAGGGACGGACCCCGACGATTCCCAGGGTCGGCATCGCACCGTAGAGCGACGCCCGCCGGCCTCCGGCTCCGTACCGTTGAAGGCAGATGGGGCAACCACACGGGGGGCCTCGGACAGCCGCTCGCGAAGGAGCCAAAAATGACCGCCATTGCCCGCCCCACCCAAGGCCGCATGATCGGCGGAGTGTGCGCAGCGCTGGCGCGGCGCTTCGGTACCTCCGCGACCACGATGCGGGTGATCTTCCTGCTCTCGTGCCTGCTGCCCGGCCCGCAGTTCGTGCTCTACATCGCGCTGTGGATCCTGTTCCCGTCCGAGGACAAGGTGCGCACCGAGGCCTGGTGAGGCCACCGAGGTCCGGTAAGACCCCGGCGCACGTACGCCGATGGGGCGCACCCCTCGTCCAGGGGCGCGCCCCATCGGCGCGTTCGGGGGTGGGCTCGGCCCAACAGGTCTCAGCCCAGCGGGTCTCAGCCCAGCGGGTCTCAGCCCAGCGGGAGGCCGTTGACCGGCAGGCCGTGCGTGGGCAGGCCCGTCTGCGACAGCGGGAGGCCGCCCAGCAGTCCGGCGACGGGCGCGGTCGGGCCGTCGGAGAGGACCTTCTCCACGGCCGGCTGCACGGCGGACAGACCACCGGCGAGCGCGGGCTGCGCCTGGCTCAGCGCCTCGCCGGCACCCGGCAGCGCCTTGGTGACGTTCTCCGCGGGCAGCGTGTGGGTCACGGTGCCCAGTGCCTGGGTGGCGTCCGGGACCGCCGGAGCCGCGCTCGCGGCACCCGCGCCTACGGCGGCGAAGGCGGCACCGAGGGCGGCGACACCGAGGGTCTTGACAGCAGACTGCTTCATGGTGAATGCGTCCTTGAATGGGAAGACGGGGATGTGAGCGGTCCAAGACCGTAAACACGCGAAGGCACCCGCCGCAAACATCGAAATGCGGACGGATTGTGAACACCCGCCCGCATTCCGAGCCTCCCACTCAGCCCCCTTCAGCCCTCTTCGGGCACAGAACCGCTGGTGGAGGCCGTCTGGCGGAACAGCCACTCGGATTTGAGTTCGGCATATCCGGGCTTGATCACGTCATTGATCATGGCCAGTCGTTCATCGAAAGGAATGAATGCTGACTTCATAGCATTGACGGAGAACCACTGCATGTCGTCGAGCGAATAACCGAACGCCTCGACAAGGTGCTCGAATTCGCTGCTCATGCTGGTGTGGGACATCAGCCGGTTGTCGGTGTTGACCGTGGCCCGGAAGTGGAGCCGGCGCAGCAGCCCGATGGGGTGCTCGGCGTAGGAGTCGGCGGCGCCGGTCTGGAGGTTGGAGCTGGGGCACAGCTCCAGCGGGATGCGCTTGTCCCGGACGTAGGAGGCGAGCCGGCCGAGCTTGACCGAGCCGTCGTCCTGGACCTGGATGTCGTCGATGATGCGCACCCCGTGCCCGAGCCGGTCGGCGCCGCACCACTGCAGCGCCTGCCAGATCGACGGCAGCCCGAAGGCCTCACCGGCGTGGATGGTGAAGTGGTTGTTCTCGCGCTTGAGGTACTCGAAGGCGTCCAGGTGCCGGGTGGGCGGGAACCCGGCCTCCGCGCCCGCGATGTCGAAGCCGACGACGCCCAGGTCGCGGTAGCGGTTGGCGAGTTCGGCGATCTCCAGGGAGCGGGCGGCGTGCCGCATGGCGGTGAGCAGGGCGCCGACACGGATCCGCCGGCCGTTCTCCCGGGCCAGCGACTCCCCTTGCCGGAAGCCCTCGTTGACGGCCTCGACGACCTCTTCGAGGCTGAGCCCGCCGTCGAGGTGCTGCTCGGGCGCGTACCGCACCTCGGCGTATACGACGCCGTCCTCGGCGAGGTCCTCGGCGCACTCGCGGGCGACCCGGATCAGCGCGTCCCGGGTCTGCATCACGGCGACGGTGTGCGAGAAGGTCTCCAAGTACCGTTCCAGGGAACCGGAGTCGGCGGCCTCGGCGAACCACGCGCCGAGTCTGTCCGGGTCGGTCTCGGGCAGTTGGGTGTACCCGGCGTCGCGGGCGAGTTCGACGATCGTCCCCGGGCGGAGGCCGCCGTCGAGGTGGTCGTGCAGCAGAACCTTCGGCGCCCGGCGGATCTGGTCCGGCGTCGGAGTGTTCGGGGTGCTCTGGCTCGTCATTTCCGCACTCTAACTCCTACGCGCGTAGATCGCTTGTTGTACGAATCCGTCGATACGTAACGGTGACCGCGCGGAAGGATGGCGTACACGCTCACTTCTGACACTGTTCTGTCATGGCACAGCAAGCGACGCCGGTCAGGACGGCCCGGCTGGGGAGAGCGCTCGGTCCCGAACCGACCTCGGTGAGCGGCGTGGTCCTGCTGCTCCCCGGTGGCGATGAGGTCTCCGCCCGCAGGCCGTCCCCTCTCCTGGCGGCGGCCTCCGTACGGACGTTGGGGCGCCGGCTGGCCCGGGCGGGCGCCACCGAGGGGCTGGCCGCGCATGTCGTCCACTACCGCGTGCGCGGCTGGAACGGCAGCGAGGCGTATCTCGCGCACGACGCCACGTGGGCGGTGGACGAGGTCGTACGGCGGTACGGGGACGTGCCGGTGTGTCTCGCCGGGTTCGACATGGGCGGGCGGGCCGCGCTGCGCTCCGCCGGGCACGAGGCCGTCAACTCCGTGGTTGCGCTGGCTCCTTGGCTGCCCGAACAGGATGTGGCCGCGCCACCCGAACCGGTGAAGCAGCTGGTGGGGCGGCGGGTGCTGATCGTGCACGGCACGAACGACGAACGGACCGATCCCGAACTGTCGTTCCGGCTGGCGTCGCGGGCGAAGAAGGCGAACCGGGACGTGTGCCGGTTCGAAGTGCACTCCGACGGGCACGCGTTGCACCAGCACCGGCAGGAAGTGCACGCGCTGACCGAGGACTTCGTGATGGGGGCGTTGTTCGGGCGGGCGTTCGCACGGCCGGTGGAGGACGCGCTGCAGGCTCCGCCGCCACTGGGGCTGCGGATGCCGCTGGCGGCGGGCTTCGGGAGTTCCCTGCGCAAGTGAGCCGGGCACGGCGGCCAACCGGGCGGGTTCCAGGGCGAGTCGGGGATGCGGGGTCGCGCCCCCACCGCGTGGCGCGGCGGCCAACTGGCCGGTGTCCGGGGCGAGTCGGGAACGCGACCGCACCGCCACCGCACAGCACGCCGGCCAACCCGGCCAGACCCGAGACCAGTCCGGGAACGCCGTCGCACCTCCACCACATGCCGTAGCGACCAACCGGCTGGTATCCGGGGCGAGTCGGGAACGCGACCGCACCGCCACCGCACAGCACGCCGGCCAACCCGGCCAGACCCGAGACGAGTCCGGGAACGCCGTCGCACCTCCACCACGTGCCGTAGCGACCAACCGGCCGGTGTCCGGGGCGAGTCGGAAACGCGACCGCACCGCCACCGCACAGCACGCCGGCCAACCCGGCCAGACCCGAGACCAGTCCGGGAACGCCGCCACGCCCCCACCACATGCCGCAGCGACCAACCCGCCGACGTCCAGCGCAAGTCGGAAACTCGACCGCACCACACACCGCACAGCGCACAGCGCACCGACCAACCCAACCAGACCCGGGACCAGTCCGGAAATGCCGCCGCGCCCCCACCACGTACCGCAACAACCAACCAACCGACGTCCAGCGCAAGCCGGGAATGAAGCCGCCGCGGCCGGACGTTGACGACCGCCGACCGACGCTCCCCTCTCTCCGGGAAGAAGGCACGCCCATGACGTCCTCGCCGGCCACCATGCGCGCCGTCCAGCTCTCCGCCCCCGGCCCCGTGCACAACCTGCGACCGACCACGCTTCCCCTCCCGCCCGAGCGGGACGGCTGGGTGCGTATCCGGGTCGAGGCGTTCGGGCTCAACCGCTCGGAGCTGAAACTGCGGCTGGGAGTGAGCGAAGGCGTCAGCTTTCCCCGGGTGCCGGGTATCGAGGCCGCCGGTACCGTCGACGCGGCCCCGGCCGGCAGCGGGCTGGTCCCCGGGCAGAAGGTCGTCGCGATGATGGGGGACATGGGGCGCACCTACGACGGCGGCTACGCCGAGTACACGTCGGTGCCGCTGGCCCAGGTCATCCCCGTCGACACCGACCTGCCCTGGGAAGTGCTGGGCGCCCTGCCGGAGATGGTGCAGACCGCCTACGGCTCCCTGACCGTCGGCCTGGACCTGCGCCCCGGCCAGACCGTGCTGATCCGCGGCGGCACCTCCTCGGTCGGCCTGGCCGCCGCCGCGCTGGCGACGTGGCGCGGTGCGACAGTCCTGTCCACCACCCGGCGCCCGGACCGCCTCGCCCAGTTGAAGGAGCACGGTGTCGACCATCCCTTGCTCGACACGGGCGAAGTCGCCCCCGCCGTACGCAAGTTGTACCCGGACGGCGTCGACGCGGCCCTCGACCTCGTCGGCACCCCGACCCTCCCCGACACCCTGCGCACGGTACGCGTCCACGGCACGGCCTGCTTCGGCGGCAGCCTCTCCAACCAGTGGACCGTCCGTGACTTCTCCCCCAACGAGTACCTGCCGAGGGGCGTACGCCTCGCGGGCTACTTCGGCGACGCCTCCGACCTCCCCCGGGAGACCTTCCAGGAAATCCTGGACGCGATCGCCACCGGCCAACTCGCCTTCCCTGTCGACCGCGTGTACGACGGCCTGGAGCAAGTACCGCAGGCCCACGACGACATGGAACACAACCGCGCCACCGGAAAGCTGGTCGTGCGGGTCCGGCACCAGAGCTGAGCTATCCGGGCAGCAGGTTGCCCCTCCTCGACAGCAGGAACTTCTTGAAGGCGGCGACCGGGGGTGTGTCCGGGCGGCCGTCCAGCCAGGCCACGCCGATCTCCCGTACCGCCTTCGGGGCCGTGACCGTCAGTTCGGCAACTCCCGGGCGGGGTACGGCCGGTGGGGGCAGGAGGGCCACTCCCAGTCCCGCCGCCACCAGGCCCCGTAGGGTCTCCGCCTCTTCCCCCTCGAAGGCGATCCTGGGGCGGAAGCCGGCCTCCGCGCAGACGTCGTCGGTGATGCTGCGGAGGCCATAGCCCGGTTCCAGGGTCACGAAGGTCTCGTCGGCCGCCTCCGCGAGGCGGATCCGCTTTCGCGAGGCCAGGCGGTGGTCGGCCGGGACGACGAGGCGGAGCTTCTGCACGTCGAGGCGGTGGGCCACGACGTCGGGGGCGTCGAGGGTCGGCGCGGTCAGGAGGCACAGGTCCAGCTCGCCCGCGCGCAGCCGCTCCAGCATGGCCTCGCCGTAGTTCTGGACGAGGCTGAAGCGGACGCGGGGATGGTCGGCGCGGAAGGCGCGGATGAGTTCGGGGACGGTCTCCGAGCCGAGGGTGTGGAGGAAGCCGAAGGCGACCTTGCCGGTGGTGGGGTCGGCGTCGGCGCGGACCTCGTCGGCGGCCTTCCCGATCTCGGCGAGGGCACGCTCGACGGAGATGAGGAAGGTGCGGCCGGCGGGCGTCAACGACACCGTGCGGCCTCTGCGGGCGAACAGGTCGACGCCCAGGTCCTGTTCGAGGCGGACCATGGCCCGCGACAGAGTGGACTGCGGGACCTGCATCTCCTGCGCGGCCCGCGTGACGTGCTCGGTGCGGGCGACACCGGCGAAGTACGCGAGGCGGGGCGCGAGCAGCGCGACGATGTCTTCCGTGTCACCGGACGGTGACAGATGAGCCTGTGAGCTGTACTGATGCACCATGGGAACGATTATGGCGTTTCCGTGCATTGGACGGATGAGCGGGAGTGTACGTAGCTTCGAAGCATGTCTCCCGCCGATACCGGGGCGTCCACCGCCGTGGCCGCCACGACCCCTGTCCCCGCCGCCTCCACCACATCCTCTTCCTCCGACTCACGGCTGACGCCGGGTGGTCCCGGCTATCGCCGGATGAGCTTCGCGCTCTTCCTCGCGGGGGTGGCGACCTTCGCGCTGCTGTACTCCACGCAGGCCCTGCTGCCGCTGATCTCCGGCGAGTTCGGGGTGGCGGCGAGCGCGGCGAGCTGGACGGTGGCGGCGGCGACCGGCGGACTCGCGGTGTTCGTCCTGCCGATGAGCGCGCTCTCGGAGCGTTTCGGACGTCGTACGGTCATGACCGCGTCGCTGGTGGTCGCGGTGAGCATCGGGGTCCTGGTGCCGTTCGCGCCGTCGCTGGGCGCGCTGGTGGCACTGCGGTTCCTCCAAGGTGCCGCGCTGGCCGGGCTGCCCGCGTCGGCGACGGCGTATCTGGCGGAGGAGGTCCGGCCGAAGGCGCTGGTCACGGCGATCGGCCTGTTCGTGGCGGGCAACAGCGTCGGCGGGATGAGCGGCCGGGTCATCACCGGGTGGGTCGCGCAGGAGTGGGGCTGGCGGGTCGCCGTAGGGGTGATCGGCCTGATCTCGGTCGGCTGCGCGGTCGCCTTCCGTCTTCTCCTCCCCGCCCCGAAGCACTTCACGCCGGGCTCGCTGCGCCCGCGCGTCCTGGCCCGCACGGTCCGCGACCACCTCGCGAACCCGCTGCTGTGCCGTCTGTACGCGATCGGCGCCCTGTTCATGACAGTCTTCGGCGGCGTCTACACGGTGATCGGCTACCGCCTCACCGAGGCCCCCTTCTCCCTCCCCCAGGGCATCGTCGGCTCGATCTTCCTGGTGTATCTGGTGGGGACCGTGTCCGCGTCCACGGCCGGCCGTCTGGTCGGCCGGCTCGGGCGCCGAGGCGCCCTCTACCTGGCAGGCGGTACGACGGCCACGGGTCTCCTGGTCTCTCTCGCCGACTCACTCCCCCTGGTGCTGCTCGGCCTGGTGCTGATCACGGCGGGCTTCTTCGCCGGGCACGCGGTCGCCTCCTCGGCGGTCAGCAAGACGGCCACCACCGGCCGCGCCCAGGCCTCCGCCCTCTACCAGTCCGCCTACTACATCGGCTCCAGCACCGGCAGTACGGTCGGCGCGCTCGCGTTCCACGCGGGCGGCTGGGCGGGCACGGTCGGCGTGGGCGTCCTGGCGGTGCTGGGCGTCGTGACGATCACGGTGCTCGGGTCGCGGGCGGCTCGGATGGGGCGGCGGGAACTGGCCGCGGCTGCCTGACACAGCCGGCTTCCCCCTGGTCGGGGCCGGTTGTCAGTGCCGGCGGATAACGTCCGCCACCACTGGCAACCGGACTGATCAGGGGGATTTTTGATGGAGTTCCAGGTCGAGCGGGCCGTCTTCGCCGAGGCCGTGGGGTGGGCGGCGCGCGCGTTGCCCACCCGGACGCCCGTGCCGGTGCTGGGCGGCCTGCTCCTGGAGACGGGGGCGGGACTGCTCACCGTCGCGGGGTTCGACTTCGAGGCCGCGTCGCGCGTCGAGGTGGACGCGGAGACAAGTGGGACGGGGCGGGTGCTCGTCCTCGGGCGCAGGCTGCTCGACATCTGCAAGGTGCTGCCGGACGGGCCGGTGAGCTGCGCGGTGGAGGGGACGCGGTTCACCGTGGAGGCGGGCGGTACCCGGTTCGGGCTGTCGACGCTGCCCTACGAGGAGTACCCGGCCCTTCCGGTACCGCCCGCACCGTACGGGGGCGTGGACGCGGGCGCGTTCGCCACCGCGGTGGGGCAGGTCGCCGTCGCCGCCGGGCGGGACGAGACGCTGCCCGTGCTCACCGGGATACAACTGCGCCTGGACGGCGGCATGATGACCCTGTCGGCCTCCGACCGCTATCGGTATGCCGTACGACGGCTGGAGTGGAAGCCGGAGTCCACGGCCGCCGACGGTCCCGTGGAGGCGCTCCTGCCCGCGCGGCGGCTGCTCGACGTGACACGGTCGCTCGCCCGCTGCGGCGCGGTGCGGATCGGGCTGGACGGCGGTGGCCTGCTCGGCTTCGAAGGCGGGCGGACGCAGACGGTCCTACGACGGCTGGAGGGGCGGCTGCCCGCGTACGGGGCGCTGTTCGACATGGCGGGGGCGGCGGTCGCCGAGGTGGAGCGCGAGGCGCTGGCCGAGGCGGTGCGGCGGGTCGCGGTGGTGGCGGAGACGAACAGTCCGGTGCGGCTGGACTTCACCGCCGGGGAAGGCGTCCTGCTGCGGGCCGGATACGGCGACGACGTGGCGGCACAGCGACTGCCCGCCCGGCTGAGCGGTGCCGAGGAGGTCACCACGGCCTTCAACCCGGCGTATCTCCTGGACGCGCTGAACTCCTTCGAGACACCGGGCCTGCGGCTCGAACTGCTCGGGCAGGGGCAGCGGGCGCTGCTGAGCGCGGCCGGGGACACGGGGCCCAGCGGCGCTCACCGGCATCTGCTCATGTCCGTCAGGCAGCTGCTCTGACCCTGTTGAGCTGGGCTTTTGTCCACTCCGGGGGCCATTGTCAGTGGCCTGCGCTACGTTTCGGGGTAAGGGAAGAACGGCCACAGGGGTGGGTGGGCGAGACCATGAGTGACAGCGCTGTGACTACGACGGACCTCGATATCAGGCTGGAGAAACACCGTGTCGAGCTGACCGGGTACTGCTACCGCATGCTCGGCTCCTCCTTCGAGGCCGAGGACGCGGTGCAGGACACGATGGTCCGCGCGTGGCGGAGTTACGACAAGTTCGAGGGGCGGTCCAGTCTGCGGTCCTGGCTGTACCGGATCGCGACGAATGTCTGCCTGGACATGCTGTCCGCGGGCAACAAGCGGGCGCGGCCCGTCGACCTCAGCGACTCCACTCCGCTCGCCCAGGCCGCGCTGTCGCCCCGCCCTGACAACACCTGGCTGGAGCCGATGCCGGACGCGCGTGTGCTGCCGTCGGTCGTCGACCCGGCGGAGGCCGCGGTCGCCAAGGAGTCGGTGCGGCTCGCGTTCATGGCCGCCCTGCAGCAACTGCCGCCCAAGCAGCGGGCGGTGCTGATCCTGCGGGAGGTGCTGGCCTGGCGGGCCAGCGAGGTCGCCGAGCTGCTCGGCACCTCGGTCGCGTCGGTCAACAGCGCGCTGCAGCGGGCCCGCGCCACCCTCGCCGAGCGGGACGAGAAGGCGGCCGACGCGGCCGTCTCCGACCCGCTCGACGAGGAGCAGCAGAAGCTCCTGGAGCGGTATGTCGCGGCCTTCGAGGGCTACGACATGGCGGCCCTGACGGCGCTGCTGCACGAGGACGCCATCATGACGATGCCGCCGTTCGACCTGTGGCTGACCGGCCACGACGACATCACGGGCTTCATGACGACGCTCGGCGCCGCCTGCGAGGGCTCCCGCTTGATCCCGGTGCAGGTGAACGGCCTGCCGGGCTTCGCCCAGTACAAGCCGGACCCGGAGGCGGGCGGCTTCAGCCCCTGGTCGGTGCAGGTCCTGGAGATCTCAGACGGCAGGCTCACCGGGTTCCACTTCTTCCTGGACACCAAGCGCTGGTTCCCGCTGTTCGACCTGCCCCTCCATCTCGAAGCGGAGCCCGACCAGATCGAGGAGGGCGCGTAGTCCGGGGCTGGGCCCGCGAAGCCTGATCCGGCCGCCGGCCCGCCGCGCGGTCAGCTCAAGGCGGGCCAGGAGATCGACGGTACCGAGCCCCGGCGGCCCGGGCCCCAGCGCCTCGACCTCGACCGGAACCACCCCGGCACCGGTCGCCTCCAGCAACCGGCGCACCTCGTCGCACAGCCGCGCCACCTCGTCACGGGTGACGGGGCGGTTCGGCACGAGTACAGCGGGTGTCATGGCGTCCACGATCGGTAGACCGGGTGGGCGGTCGTAACTCATCGGGAGCGACCGCCTAGTGCCGCGGCAGGCAGCGTTTGCCCGTTAGGAGCGGCGTCCGGTGCGTGCTCTGGGGGTCCCCCCGGCCGGAGGCTGGGGGAGTGCCGGCCGGAAGTCCTCGTACTGGACGTACTTGGGCTTTCGGCCGGTGCGGCGAGAGTGCGTGCCGGGCGTCGCGACGGGGCGAACGTTGCCTGTTGCGGCACTAGGTTTGCTGTATGCCGCACGGATCAGCCCCGCCCTGGATACCCGACGCCCTCCCGCGCGCCGAAACCGCCGAGGAGGCGCCGTGCAGGGGGTGTTGACCGGGTTCGCGGTCATCGGCGTCGTCATCGCCGTCGGCTATCTGCTCGGCCTGCGGGGTTCTCTCGGCGAGAACGGCCGTGACGTGCTGACCAAGCTGGCCTTCAATGTGGCGTCCCCGGCCCTGCTGTTCACCACCCTCGCGCGGGCCGACCTCTCGGTGGTCTTCTCCAGCTGGCTGCTCGTGACAGTGCTGAGCACGGCGGCGGTGGCGGGCGTGTTCGTGGCGGTGGGGGTGGCACGCGGCTGGGGGGTGGGCCGTACGACGATCGGCGCGCTCTGTTCCAGCTACGTCAACTCCGGCAACCTCGGCATCCCGATCTCGGTGTACGTCCTGGGCAACGCCTCGCTGGTGGCACCGGTGATGCTGTTCCAGCTCATCGTGGTCAGCCCTCTCGCGCTCACGGTCCTCGACCTGTCGGGCCAGGCCGAGAAGGGGCCGCTGTGGCTACGGCTGCTCACCCCCGTGCGCAACCCGATCGCGCTCGGCTCCCTCGCCGGGGTCGCGGTGGCGGCGTCCGGGGTGCGCCTCCCGGGCCCGGTGATGGATCCGCTCACCCTGATCGGCAACATGGCGGTACCGGCCGTACTGCTCGGCTTCGGCATCTCGCTGCGCGGAAGTGCGATGCCGGCGCGTGGCGTCGAGCGGTGGCCGGTGCTGTTGTCGGTCGCCCTGAAGTCGGTGGGGCAGCCGGCGATCGCCTGGGCGTTGGCGGTGGGGGTGTTCGGCCTGCACGGGGCGGCGCTGCTCGACGTGGTGGTGACATCGGCGTTGCCCGCTGCGCAGAACCTGTACACGTACGCGAGCCGCTATCGCGTGGGCGAGGGACTGGCCCGGGACTCGATCCTGCTGTCGACGATTCTGTCGGTGCCGGTGCTGGTGGTGATCGCGGCGCTGCTCGGGTGAGCCGACCGCAAGCCGCCGCGAAACAAAACCCGTTGGCGGACCGCGGTGGCCACTGCTATTTTTCCGGTGGCCGTGCGAGAGAACGAGGAGGTGGTACCCGTGAACACATCAACGACATGGGTGCTCTCCTCCGGGGTCACGGTCGGGCGATAGGTCGTCCGGGAGCGCCGTTCTGAGCTCTCCCGAAAGGCACGACCATGCATTTCACTTCCGAGCGGCACCTCGACGACGGCGTCCTCGAACGCGAATTCACCCTCGGCGAGATCCCCGGCACCCTGTGGACGCCCGACTCCACCGCACCGGCCCCGCTGATCCTGATCGCCCACAACAACGGCCTGCCCAAGGCAGAGCCCAGGCTGGTGGCCCGGGCCCGGGCCACCGCGGCGGCCGGCTACGCGGCGGTCACCATCGACGCCGCCGGCTGTGGTGACCGGCCCCGTTCCGCAGCCGACGTACAGCTTCGCGCCGACCTCGGCCGGGCGATGCGGGCCGGTGAGCCGGCCGACGAGATCTTCGAGTCCCTGGTCGGCCCGCTGGTCGAGAACGCGGCCCCGGAATGGCTGACCACTCTGGACGCCGTCCTCGCACTGCCCGGCATCGGCGGCCCGGTCGGCTACTCGGGGTGGACGGCCCTAGGCATCCGCCTCGCGGTGAGCGAGCCGCGCATCACGGCCGCCGGCTTCTTCGCCGGGGGTTATGTGCCCCGCGCCCAGCGTGAGGAGGCCAAGCAGGTCACCGTTCCGCTGCTGCTCCTGCTGCAGTGGGACGACGAGGGCAACCCCCGGCAGCGGGCCCTGGACCTGTTCGACACCTTCGGCACCCAGGAGAAGACCCTGCACGCCAACATGGGCGGGCACACGGGCACTCCGTGGTTCGAGTCGGAGGACGCGTTCCGGTTCTACGCCCGGCATCTGATGTAAGACCGGGCCCAGCGGGGGTTGTCCTCCCCTGGGCGGGGAGTTAGCCTGACCTCTCGTTGACCGACTGGTCGGTCAACGAGAGGGAGGGATTCGCGATGCCTTTCGCACGGACCAGAGCGGGGCAGGTGTTCTACGCCGAGCAGGGCAGCGGCCCACCGGTCGTGTTGCTGCACGCCACCCTGCACGACCACACCGACTACGACGCCGTGGCCGGACCGCTGGCAGCCGCCGGCCATCGCGTACTGGCCGTCGACTGGCCGGGCCACGGCCGTTCCGAGCTGCCGGCCGAGCCGCTGACCGCGCCGCTGCTGGCCGACGTACTCGCCGATGTCGTCGCCGAACTCGACCTGGAACCAGCCGTGTTCATCGGCAACTCGGTCGGCGGGTACGCCGCGGCCAGGATCGCCCTGGACCATCCGGAGCGGGCCGCCGGACTCGTCCTGGTCAACTCCGGCGGGTTCCTCAAGGTCCCCTTCGCGGCCCGTCTCCTGGGCGTCCCGGCCGTCAGCCGGGCCGTGTTCCCGCGGCTCGTCCCCCGGTACATGAAACCGGACAGCGACCGGCTGCACGCCCTCACCCGCCGGGTCCAGGACCGGGCACGCAGCAGGACGGGCGCCGCGGTCTCGGCCGCGCTGTGGCGGAGCTTCGCCGATCCGGCCTACGACCTGCGGGCCGACGCGTCCCGGCTCGGCGTGCCCGTGCTGCTGGCCTGGGGAGCACGGGACATCGTCCTCCCGCTGTCCACCGCGCGCCGGACACAGGCGGCGATACCCGGCTCGGAACTGCGGCTGCTGCAGACCGGACATGTGGCCTTCGCCTCCGATCCGGACGGGTTCCTGGACCTGGTGCTGCCCTTCCTCGAATCGGTGACGACCGCCGGGAGCACGTCATGAGCACCGGCGTACGGCAGCAGCGCGCGGCGGCGACCCGTAAGCAGCTCATCGCCACGGGACTGGCCCTGGCGGAGCGGACGGGCCTGGCCGACATGAGCGTCAACCTCGTCGTCGCCGAGGCGGGCGTGGCCAAGGGCACGTTCTTCCACCACTTCGGCGACCGGTCGGAGTTCCTGCTGGCGCTGCACACCGAGTTCCACGACCGGGTGTTCGCGGAGATCGAGCGGACCATCGCGGGGATGCCGCCGGGACGCGACAGGCTGCTCGCGGTGGCGAACGCCTATCTCGACGAGTGCCTGCGGCATCGCGGCGTACGGGCCCTGCTGCTGGAGGCCCGGGTCGACCCCGCGATCCTCGGCGCGATCGCGGCCCGGAACAAGCTGGTCATCCAGCTGAGCAGCCCCGATTTCGCCGCCATGGGCTGGGCCCACGTGGAGCCGAGCGCGGCCATGTGGAACAGCGCCGTCGTGGAGGCCGCGATCCTCGAACTGGACGCGGGCGGCCACCGGCAGGAGGTCCGGGCGGCGCTGGAACAGTTCCTCCGGGGCCCCAAGTAGGCGGAAGGGGCCGGAACTTGAAAGCCCGGCCCCTCCTCCTCTCCCCCGCCCCCCGATCAGCCGATGCGCTCCAGCACCACCGGCGAAGCCGTGAACGCGGTGCCCTCGGCACCGATGTCGTACGACCCCTCGACGGCCTCCAGCGCGTACGCGAAGCGCTCCGGAGTGTCGGTGTGCAGGGTCAGCAGGGGCTGGCCCGCCGTCACCACGTCGCCCGGCTTGGCGTGCATCTCCACTCCCGCGCCCGCCTGCACCGGGTCCTCCTTGCGCGCACGCCCCGCGCCGAGCCGCCAGGCGGCGATGCCGATGTCGTAGGCGTCGAGGCGGGTGAGGACGCCGGAGGCCGGGGCCGTCACCACCTGCTGCTCGCGGGCCACCGGCAGTTCCGCGTCCGGGTCGCCGCCCTGTGCCGCGATCATCCGGCGCCAGACGTCCATCGCGGAACCGTCGGCCAGGGCCTTCGCCGGGTCGGCGTCCTTGATGCCGGCCGCGTCGAGCATCTCGCGGGCCAGCGCGATGGTCAGCTCGATCACGTCCGAGGGGCCGCCGCCCGCCAACACCTCGACGGATTCCCGGACTTCGAGGGCGTTGCCGGCCGTCAGGCCCAGGGGGGTCGACATGTCCGTCAGCAGCGCGACCGTCTTCACGCCGTGGTCGGTGCCCAACCCCACCATCGTGGACGCCAGTTCACGCGCGTCCTCGATCGTCTTCATGAACGCGCCCGTGCCGACCTTCACATCCAGGACCAGCGAACCGGTGCCCTCCGCGATCTTCTTCGACATGATGGAGGAGGCGATCAGCGGGATCGCCTCGACCGTGCCCGTGACGTCCCGGAGTGCGTACAGCTTCTTGTCCGCGGGGGCCAGGCCGTCGCCCGCCGCGCAGATGACGGCGCCGGTGCCCTCCAGGACGGACAGCATCTCCTCGTTGGAGAGCAGCGCGCGCCAGCCGGGGATCGACTCCAGCTTGTCGAGGGTGCCGCCGGTGTGGCCGAGGCCGCGGCCGGAGAGCTGCGGGACGGCCGCGCCGCAGGCGGCGACGAGCGGGGCCAGGGGCAGGGTGATCTTGTCGCCGACGCCGCCCGTGGAGTGCTTGTCGGCGGTCGGGCGGGAGAGGGAGGAGAAGTCCATGCGCTCGCCGGAGGCGATCATCGCGGCGGTCCAGGTGGCGATCTCCCGGCGGTTCATGCCGTTGAGGAGGATCGCCATGTTGAGGGCGGCCATCTGGTAGTCGGCCACCTCTCCGCGGGTGTACGCGTCGATGACCCAGTCGATCTGCTCGTCGCTGAGCTCACCGCGGTCCCGCTTGGTACGGATGACGGAGATGGCGTCCATGGCCATGGTGTGGCTTTCCTTCCGAGCGTTCAGAAAATGTACGGCCCCGCCGAGCGGGATGAACCAACTCGGCGGGGCCGCACGGGAGTTACCTGGTGAGATGGTCCGGCCCGAAGGCCTGCGGGAGCATCTCCGAGAGCGGCAGGACGCCCGCCGGTGTCTCCACCAGCAGACCGGGACCGCCGAACTCGTACAGCAGCTGACGGCACCGGCCGCACGGGACGAGGATGTCGCCCTTGCCGTCGACGCAGGTGAAGTGCGTCAGCCGGCCGCCGCCGGTGCGCTGGAGGTCGGACACGAGCCCGCACTCGGCGCACAGGCCGAGGCCGTACGACGCGTTCTCCACGTTGCAGCCGGAGACCGTGCGCCCGTCGTCGACCCGGGCGGCGACCCCTACCGGGTAGCCCGAGTACGGCGCGTAGGCGTGGGACATCGCCTCCCGCGCCTCGGCGCGCAGCTCGTCCCAGTCCACGGCCAACTCGGTGGCGGGCGAGGTCACTTGCCCTGTCCCTTCCGGTACGGCAGGCCGTCCGCCTTCGGCATCCGCAGATGCTGTGCGGACAGCGAGAGGACCAGCAGGGTGACGATGTACGGGCTGGCGCCGACCAGTTGGGTCGGGACCTGGTCGGTGGTGGCGTACCAGACGAACATCAGGGCCGCGATCGCGCCGGTGATGCCGGCGGGGACGTACCGCTTCTTCCAGACCAGGTAGCCGACGCCCGCGACCAGCAGGAAGCCGAGCAGCAGGATCAGCGCGTGGACGTTGGTGGCGCCGCCGCGCAGGTTGAGGCTGTCGGTGTAGCCGAACAGGCCCGCGCCGAGGGCGAGTCCGCCCGGCATCCAGTTGCCGAAGATCATCGAGGCGAGGCCGATGTAGCCGCGCCCGCCGGTCTGGCCGTCGAGGTAGACGTTCGAGGCGACGATCGACAGGAAGGCGCCGCCGAGGCCGGCGAAGCCGCCGGAGATGATCACGGCGAGGTACTTGTACTTGTAGACGTTGACGCCGAGGGACTCAGCGGCCACCGGGTTCTCACCGCAGGAGCGGAGGCGCAGGCCGAAGGCGGTGCGCCACAGGACCCACCAGGTGGCCGGTACGAGGGCCACCGCGATGACGGTGAGCGGCGACAGGTTGGTCACCAGACCGCCGACGAGACCGGCGATGTCCGAGATCAGGAACCAGTGCTTCCCGTTCAGTGTGGTCAGCCAGCTGGAGAGGCCTGGGATGTCGAAGTTGCCGAGCGAGTCGATCGGTGGGGACTGCTTGGCGGAGCCCTCGGAGGTGTTGGCGAAGGTGAACTTCGACAGATAGCGGGTGACGCCGAGCGCCAGGATGTTGATGGCGACACCGGAGACGATGTGGTTGACGTTGAACGTCACGGTGGCGACGGCGTGCAGGACGGCGCCGAGGCAGCCGCCGAGGATGCCGAACACGACACCGGTCCAGGGACCCCACTGGTAGCCGGCCCAGGCACCGAACCAGGTGCCGAGGATCATCATGCCTTCGAGGCCGATGTTGACGACGCCCGCGCGCTCGGCCCACAGACCGCCGAGACCGGCGAGACCGATCGGTACGGCGGCGCGCAGGGCCGTGGACATCTGGCCGGTGGAGGTGATGCCGTCGGCGCCGGTGATGAGGCGGACGATCGAGGTGAGGATCAGCGCGCCCGCGATGATCAGCAGGAGCACGGGGAGGGAGAATCGGCGTCCGCCCTTGCCGGGCTGCTTCGCCTGCGGCTTGGCGATGGTCGCGGTACTCATCGGGCCGCCACCTCCTTCTTCTCGGAGTTGTTCCGGGCGGCGGCGGCGAGTTCGGCGCCGACGCGGCTCTGCTGGCGGCGCAGGCCCCAGGTGCGGACGACCTCGTAGGAGATGACGACCGCGAACACGATCAGGCCCTGCATGATCGTCGCGATCTCCTTCTCGTACGCCACCGGGGTCGCGTAGTCGAGGGCGGGCGACGCCTTGTCGAGGAAGGCCCACAGGAGGGCGGCCAGCGCGATGCCGCCGGGGTTGTTGCGGCCCAGCAGGGCGATGCCGATGGCGGTGAAGCCGAGGCCCTCGGGGAAGGTGAGGCTGTAGGTGTGGCTGTCGCCGAGCAGCAGCGGCAGCCCGGCGAGGCCGGCGACACCGCCGGAGATCAGCATCGCGGTGAGCGTCATGCGCTTGGCGTCGACACCGGAGGCGGCTGCGGCGGTCTCGGACTCGCCGGTGGCGCGCAGGTCGAAGCCGAAGCGGGTGCGGTTGAGGACGAGCCAGTACAGGACGCCCATGATCACGGCGAGGAAGACCAGGCCGTAGATCTCGCCGGTGTCCGCGCCCATGTCGATGCCGGGGATCCAGCCGGACTTCTTCATGATGCCGGTCGTCATGTTGTTGCCGACCTGGACGCCCCACGTGTTGGTCTGCGTGAGGTAGAGGATCAGGCTGGTGGCGATCGCGTTCAGCATGATCGTCGCGACGACCTCGCTGACCCCGCGGGTGACCTTCAGGACGCCCGCGATCCCGGCCCAGAAGGCGCCGGTGAGAACGGCGACCAGGAGCAGCAGCGGCACCTGGAGGACAGCCGGCAGGCCCACGTGGGCGCCGACGACCGCGGTCATCACGGCGCCGAGGCGGTACTGGCCGTCGACACCGATGTTGAACAGGTTCATCCGGAAGCCGAGGGCGACCGCCAGGGCGGCGATGTAGTACATCGACGCCTGGTTGATGATCAGCACCTGGACGTCCGAGTACCCGATCTGCTGGAGCATCAGGTTGTACGGCTCGATCGGGTTCTTGCCCGAGGCGAGCAGCACGACCGAGGTCAGCAGGATCGCCGCGACAAGCGCCATGACCGGGCCGGCCACGGCGAGGAGCAGCCGCTCCTTGTCGAACTTCTTCATCGGGCCTCGTCCTCCGGGGCGGTGTCGTCGGCGCCGTCTTCTGCGGACTCTTCGACGTGTTCGAGGTGACCGGACGCGGCGCCGGTCATGGCCGAGCCGAGCTCCTCCGGTGTGACGGTGGCCGGGTCGGCGTCGGCGACCAGCCTGCCGTCGTAGATCACGCGCAGGGTGTCCGACAGGCCGATCAGTTCGTCCAGGTCGGCGGAGATCAGCAGTACGGCGAGGCCCTCGCGGCGGGCGGCGCGGATCTGGTCCCAGATCGCGGCCTGCGCGCCGACGTCCACACCGCGGGTGGGGTGGGCGGCGATCAGGAACTTCGGTTTGTGGCTCATCTCGCGGCCGACGATCAGCTTCTGCTGGTTGCCGCCGGACAGGGAGGCGGCGGTGACGTCGATGCCGGGGGTGCGGACGTCGTACTCCTCGACGATCCGGCGCGTGTCCTCCTGGGCGCCCTTGATGTCGAGCCAGACGCCCTTCGCGTTGGGCTTCTCGGTGACGTGGCCGAGGATGCGGTTCTCCCAGAGCGGGGCTTCCAGGAGGAGGCCGTGGCGGTGGCGGTCCTCGGGGATGTAGCCGATGCCGTGTTCGCGGCGCTTGCGGGTGGCCCAGGGGGTGATGTCGTCGCCGAGGAAGGTGATCGTGCCGGAGTCGGCGTTCTTCAGGCCGATCAGCGCGTCGATGAGCTCGGTCTGGCCGTTGCCCTCGACGCCGGCGATGCCCATGACCTCACCGGCGTGGATGGTGAAGGTGACGTCGTCGAGGACCCGCTTGGCGGCACCGCCCGCGACGGCCGCGTCGCCGAGCAGTCCGCCGGCGGCGTAGACGGTGAGGTTGTCGACCTCGATGACGGGCTGGTCGGTGACCGTCGACTCGGCCGTCTCGGGGGTGGGGAGTTCGCTGCCGACCATCATCTCGGCGAGCTGCCGGGAGGTCGTCTCGGCGGGGACGGCCGTGCCGACCGTGGTGCCGCGCCGGATGACGGTGATCTCGTCGGCGACGGACAGGACCTCGCCCAGCTTGTGCGAGATGAAGATGACGGCGAGGCCCTCGGACTTCAGCTCGCGCAGGTTGTTGAAGAGGGCGTCGACCTCCTGCGGGACCAGGACGGCGGTGGGCTCGTCGAGGATCAGGGTGCGGGCGCCGCGGTAGAGGACCTTGAGGATCTCGATGCGCTGGCGCTCGGCGACACCGAGGCTCTCGACGAGGACGTCGGGGCGGACGTTCAGGCCGTAGCGGTCGGAGAGCTCCTTGATCTTCTTGCGGGCGCCGCCGCCGATGCCGTAGAGCTTCTCGCTGCCCAGGACGACGTTCTCCAGGACGGTGAGGTTGTCGGCCAGCATGAAGTGCTGGTGGACCATGCCGATGCCGCGGGCGATGGCGTCGGCGGGCGACGAGAAGGTGACCTGCTCGCCGTCGACGGCGATGGTGCCCTCGTCCGGCTTCTGCATGCCGTAGAGGATCTTCATCAGGGTCGACTTGCCGGCGCCGTTCTCGCCGACGAGGGCGTGCACGGTGCCTTTTCGGACACTGAAGCGGATGTCGCTGTTGGCGACGACACCGGGGAAGCGCTTGGTGATCCCGGCCAACTCGACCGCGGTCGACTGTGCGGTGAGCGGAGGGCTGCTGGACGCGTCGATGGCGAACTCTCCTCGTGGAAAGGGGCCTCTCTACGCGCGTAGCGCCCCTGCTTTAAATAGTGCCCGGACCTGACCGGCTTTGTTTGACATCCGATCCGTTCCGAGCATTCTGCCGCGAGAACGGGGCGCGGGGAGACATCCTCCCCACACCCCGTTCCGTGGCCGTAACGCTGTCATTACAGCGCTCTTTTGGCCATGGTCGTGACTGGCCTACGACCGTCCGTTCAGGAGGTCTTGACCGTGATCGAGCCGTCCTTGATGCCCGCCTCGGCCTTCTTGAGGGCGGCCTGCAGGGTGGCGTTGTTCTTGAAGGTCGGGTTGGAGTCGGCCAGGCCGACGCCGCCGTTGCTCAGCGAGCCGCGGATCTCACCGGTGAGCGGCTTCTTGTCCTTGATGACGGACTTGGCGAGGTCGTACACCGCGCCGTCGACGTTCTTCAGCGCCGAGGTGAGGATGTACGGCTTGTAGGCGGCGAGCGCCTTCTGGTTGTACTGGTCGGAGTCGACACCGATCGCCCACACCTTGTGCGCGGCGGCGGCCTTGATGACGCCCTGGCCGGAGAGGCCCGCGGCGGCGTAGACGACGTCCGCGCCGGCCTCGATCTGGCCCTCGGCGGCGGCCTCGCCCTTGTCGGGGCTGGAGAAGCCGCCCTCCTCGGCGGTCTGGGTCAGGTACTGCGACTTGACCTTCACGCCCTTCTTGGTGTCGGCGACACCTTGGGCGAAGCCCGCCGCAAACTTGTGGATCAGCGGGACGTCCACGCCGCCGACGAAGCCGACGGTGTTGGTCTTCGTGGTGAGCGCGGCGGTGACGCCGGCCAGGTAGGAGGACTGCTCCTCGTGGAAGACCATGTCGGCGACGTTGGCGGCCTTGTCCTGTTCGTCGTCGATGATGCCGAAGCTGATGTTCGGGAACTTCGCCGCGGCCTCCTTGACGGCCGGCGCGTAGGCGAAGCCGACGCCGATGACCGGGTTGTAGCCGGCCCGGGCCAGCGTCTCCAGACGCTGCGTCTTGTCGGCGTCGGACTCGCCGTCCTGCGGCTCCACGTCGCGACCGCTGACGCCGAAGTCCTTCTCGGCCTTGGTGAAGCCGGCGTACGCGGCGTCGTTGAAGGACTGATCGCCCTTGCCACCGACGTCGTAGGCGAGGCCAATACCCTTGGAGGAGCCGCTGCTGCTACTGCTGCTGGCGGACGAGCTGGACGAGCTGCCACAGGCGGAGACGGTGACGGCAAGAGCTGCGGTTGCAACGCCTGCAACGGCGATACGGGACACCCGGCGCATGGAACGAGACTCCTTCGTGCAAGCGCCCCAACCAGGCGCTGGTTCCGTCGCAGAGTAACGCGCGTAGACATGAGGGAGAACCCCAACTTGCCAGAGCGTTATCCGACCGTTTTGAACCTTTGCCAAACGCCAAGCACCCGGATGGCGGACACCGAGAACACGGGGAGCCCCGGGACCGTTTCGGTCCCGGGGCTCCCCGCTTCGGCGTCAGGAGGGCGCTGCCGTCCTCACTTGGTCGTGGTGGCGACCTTGACCGTGCCGTCGATGATGTCCTGCTTGGCCTTGTCCACCGCGGCCACGGCGGCGGTCATGGCCTTGTACTTCGGGTTGGTGTCGGAGAAGCCGACACCGTCGTTGTCGAGGCCGTAGCGGATCACGCCGGTCTTGGGCTTGCCCTCGTACACGGACTTCACCAGGTCGTAGACGGCGCCGCCGACGTTCTTCAGCGCCGAGCCGAGGATGGAGTCCTTGTACTTGGCCAGCGCGGCCTGCTCGTACTGGTCGGAGTCCACTCCGATGGCCCACACGCCCTTGGCGGAGGCCTCGGAGATGACGCCCTGGCCGGAGAGACCGGCGGCGGCGTAGATGACGTCCGCGCCCGCCTCGATCTGGCCGCTGGCCGCGTCCTTGCCCTTGTCGGGGCTGGAGAAGCCGCCCTCGGCCGCGGTCTGCGTGAGGTACTGCGACTCGATCTTGATGCTGGGGTTGACGGACTTGGCGCCCTGGTCGAACCCGGCCTCGAACTTGTGGATCAGCGGGACGTCGACGCCACCGATGAAGCCGATGTGGTTCTTCTTGGTCGCCTTGGCCGCGGCAACGCCCGCCAGGTACGAGGACTGCTCCTCGTGGAAGACGAGGTCGGCCACGTTGGCGGCCTTGTCCTGCTCGTCGTCGATGATGCCGAACGTGATGTTCGGGTACTTCGCGGCGGCTTCCTTGACGGCGGGCGCGTAGGCGAAGCCGACGCCGATCACCGGGTTGTAGCCGGCCTGGGCGAGCTGCTCCAGGCGCTGCACCTTGTCCGCGTCGGACTCGCCGTCCTGCGGCTCGATGTCGCGGCCGGAGAGCTTGAACTCCTTCTCGGCCTTCTGGAAGCCGGCGTAGGCCGCGTCGTTGAAGGACTGGTCGCCCTTGCCGCCGACGTCGTAGGCGAGGCCGATGCCCTTGCCGGTGTACTTGCCGGTCGAGGACGACGAGCTGCCGGTGGCCTTGTTGGCATCCTTGCTGGAGCTACCGCAGGCGGTAGCCGCGAGGGCGATGACCGTGACGGCCACCGCGGCTTGGGAGAACTTCGTCCTCCGAGATGTATGACGCACAGCAAGCACTCCTTCGTCCTCACGGCACCGTCACCGGACCGCTTCCCCAACGCGCCGCCTCTGGTGGCGATTTCCGCGCACAGTAACGCGCGTAGACGAGGAGGGGAACGGGGTTTCTCCTTGCCGTTACCGGATCGTGCCGCCGCCGCGTTACGTTCACGCGCCGGTGGTTACACCCGGGTGACACAAGGGGACGTAGGGGTACCGAACGGGCACCCCTACGCACCCCGTCCCGCTCAGAGAGCCGCGTCGATCAGCGCCGCGGCGGTGAAAAGCTCCACTCCGACCGTGATCGCGGACTCGTCGGCGTCGAAGTCGCCCTGGTGGAGATCCCGTACGGTCCGCTCCCCCGGGGTGCGCACGCCCAGCCGGGCCATGGCACCCGGCACGTGCTCCAGGTACCAGGAGAAGTCCTCGCCGCCCAGGCTCTGCTCGGTGTCCTCGACGGAGAGCGGCCCGCGGCGCGCGACCATGGCGTCCCGCAGCAGCTCGGTGACGAGCGCGTCGTTGACGACGGGCGGCACCCCGCGCACGTAGTCGATCACGGTCTTGGCCCGGTGCAGCCCGGCGACCTCGTCGATCGCCGCGTGCACGATGTCGGGCGCCCGCCGCCACGCGTCGAGATCGAGACACCGTACGGTGCCCGACAGCTCGGCGTGCTGCGGAATGACGTTGGGGGCGTGGCCGGACTCGATCCGCCCCCAGGTCACGGAGACCCCGCTCCGCGCGTCCATACGGCGGGCGACGACAGCAGGCACGTCGATGGCGACCCGGGCGGCGGCGGTGACCAGGTCGGTGGTGAGGTGCGGCCGGGCGGTGTGCCCGCCGGGCCCGTCGAGGGAGACTTCAAGCCGGTCGCAGGCGGAGGTGATGGGCCCCACCCGCAGCCCGATCCTTCCGCTGTCGACCTTGGGATCGCAGTGCACGGCGATGATCCGCCCGACCCCCTCCAGCACCCCGCACTCGATGGCGTCGGCGGCACCGCCCGGCAGGATCTCCTCGGCGGGCTGGAAGAGCAGCCGCACCGGCCGGGGCAGCAGGCCCTGCTCGTGCAGCCGGGCCAGCACGAGGCCGGCGCCCAGCACCACGGTGGTGTGTACGTCGTGGCCGCAGGCGTGGGCGCGGTCGGGCACGGTGGAGCGGTACGCGCAGTCACTCTTCGTGTCCGGGATCGGCAGGGCGTCGATGTCGGCGCGCAGCGCGAGCATGGGTACGGCGCTGTCGCACGGCCCGATGTCACAGACGAGGCCGGTGCCGATGGCGAGGACGCGCGGTTCGAGCCCGGCGGCTTCCAGCCGGGCCTTGATCGCGGCGGTGGTCCGGAACTCCTGATTGCCCAGCTCGGGATGCATGTGCAAGTCCCGGCGGAACGCGACGAGTTCGGCCCGCAGGTCCTCCGGCAGGGTGCCCGGAAGCACATTCCCGGCAGATTCGGCCTCGGACTCCGCCTCGGATTCCTCGGACTCTGGTGACATCAATTGCTTCACCCTCTGAAGGGTAGGGCGCCCGGGTGGTCAACTGACCCTCGATCAACAAAAGTTCAACCCGTTAGACGAAGAAAATCTGACCGCCGGCCGCATAGCCGCTCGCGGGGATGGGTATGCTTCCCGCTTCTTCTGGGATACCACGTCACATCAGGCTCCAGCCTGCCCCGTCCGTATCCCGGAATCCTCACCACCACGCGACGCTACGGCTACACAGCGTGTCCGCGCCTGGGTCTGGCGGGAAGTGGATCTCCAGGCCGCCGACCTTGCTAGGGTCCGCCGACGTGACCGACGACTCGCACGCGGACGCATCCGCGGACTTCATAGAGGCCACCCGTTCCTCCTACGACGCGATCGCCCCCGCGTACAGCGCGGAACATCCCGACGGACTCGGCGACGGCCCCATCGAACACGGCCTGCTGACCGCCTTCGCCGGTCTCGTCCGGGCGGCGGCGGGCGAGGCACCGGTGGCCGACGTGGGCAGCGGCCCCGGCTATGTGACGGCGCGCCTGAACGCCCTCGGCCTCCCGGCCTTCGGCATCGACATCTCCCCGCACATGGTGGCCCTGGCCCGCGAGGCACATCCCCAACTCCGGTTCGAGGTCGGCTCGATGACGTCCCTGGACGTACCGGACGCGACACTGGGCGGCATCATCGCCCTCTACTCGACGATCCACATCCCGGACACCGAACTGCCCGGCGTCTTCGCGGAGTTCCACCGCGCCCTACGGCACGGCGGCCACGTACTCCTCGCGTTCCAGGCCTCGGAGGGCGAACACATCCACATGACGGAGCGCTACGGCCTGGACATCTCGCTCAACTACTACTTCCGCGCCCCGGCCGAGGTCGCCGCGTTCCTCACGGGGGCGGGCCTGAGCCTGGACGCGCAGGTGCGGGTGGAGCCACGGGGGACGCAGAAGCTGGGGCGGGCGTTCGTGTTCGCTCACCGGCCTTCGGGGTCCGCCTGACGGGAATTCGACGTAGGACTGCAACCAAGCGGCGGAGAGGGGCAGTTGGGCCTGCCGGGCGGAATCAATGTGCCTGCGTCGCTTCCCACTCTCGATCGAGCATCGCGTGCACCACGGAATCACGCCACCGCCCGGCCTTCAGGACGTGCTCACGGATGATTCCCTCCTCGACCATGCCCACGGCGGCCATGGTTTTCGCGGATGCCTCATTCAGTGGTGAGCGTGCTCCCCAGATGCGATGCAGTCCGAGGTCCTCGAACCCGAACCCCAGCAGGAGTTGAACGGTCTCGACGCCGTATCCGACCCCCCAGACGTCCGGGCGCAGCGCGAAACCCATCGTGGCCGCGCGCTGCTGGTGTGGATCGATGGCGATGCGTCCGAACCCGATCAGTGCGTTGTCGGCGCGCTCGATGATCCCGAGTGCGTATTCGGTGCGCGGTGTCTCGCGGGCGGACGCGACAGACCGGTCCACGATGTGCCCGACCTGCTCTCGGGTTCGCGGTTCGAACGACAAGTGCCGCGTCGCCTCTGGGCTCCCGTAAATGGCGTGCACCGCGTCCACATCCTCGACGGACAGTTCACGGAGGGCCAGACGCGGGCCCAAGTGTTCGACCAGGGACATGGCCTGGACTCTACCCACGGGGCAGCGCCGGTCGACTCGCCGGGAACGCCTCGATCTCTGCGCGGAGGTCCCGGGCGACGACGGCGGTCTGTGCCGAGCTGCTCATCAACGCCTGCCGGACCCTCAGTGCGGAAACGACGATGCCGTTGTTCCGGTGGGAGGCCGGAAGATCGAGGACCGGGCGGATGGCTTCGGCGCTGCCGTCCACGTCTCCGTTGAAGAGGCGGATCATGGCGAGATCGCACTGCGATCCCGCAAGGTCCCCGAACGCCCAGTTCGGTGAGGTGGGATCACTGAAGCCCCGCACCGCCTGCTCGGCTTGCGCGGCGAGCCGAGCGTCACCATGGCGAAGGAGTGCCGCCGACTCCACCTCGTAGTAGAGCTGTTTCTCAGGGGCGTAGGTGAACAAGCCGCCCAACTGGTCGAGTTCGTCAGGCACGACCTGCTCACGGCGGTCGGTCGCACGCTGATTGGCGGCCCGTACGGATTCCGAGTCCCCGAGAACGGCGGCGGCGCGGGCCTGGAGTCCGAGGAGCCATAGCCCGACAGTGCCGCGGAGGTCCGCAGCGATCTCAACTCCCTGGCTGGCGTAGTGGTAGGCGTCTTCGGGCCTGTCCGCCCAGTAGGCGATCAAAGACTTGAGGCCCTCAGTGAGGGCGATGAGGCCGGAGTGTTCGGCGTCCCTGGCGCATGAAGCGGCGACCCGGGTCATGGTCATCGCCTCGTGCGGCACCTGCATGTCGTTGAATCCTTTGGCCACGAGGAACGACAACACGGCCCCCTTCACGTTCAGGTCGCGCAACTGTGTCGGCCGGACCCTGCCTCCCTCCAGGAGCCGGAAGACCTGGTCCTGGGTCTCCAGCAGGTCGTCCCAGATCGTCGACAGGGATTCACGCGGGTATGCAGCGACCAAGCGCTGTACCTCGTCGTCCAGCAGGCCGAGCGTGTCTTCGCCGACCGCCTCTCGGTCTTTGCCCATGAGGAACTGCTTCGCACGCTGTACGGCCATCACGCCGCTCCTTTTCATCTCGCTCAGGTCCAGGCCGGCATCGGCTTGGCGGCCAGTCGACGACGCACCGGTCAGCGGAACGAAATTCGGCGTCGTGCCCTCGGGTACCTCGGTCCACAGGTCGTCGATGCTGTAGCCCAGCATCGCGACCACCACCGGCCGGAAAGCCCGCTGAGGTTTCCGCCCCTCGTAGATCCATCCTTCGACGGTCTTCAGCGCCGGCTCCACGTTTTCCAGGCCGAGCTGCGCGGCTGTCTGCCGGTACAGCGGGAGAGCGTCCTCCGGACTACGAATGCCGCGTACTTCGAGGGCGTACCGGAAGAACAACACAGCGCCTCCTGCTCCATCCGCCTAGCACGTCATTGTCACGACGGTAGAACGTTCCCCAGTCAAGTTGCCCTGCACAGACGGTACTTAGCAGCTCCGAGGGAAATCCGAGGGAAAGCAGCGACAGGCGGCCAGAACCCGAGGGCGATTTGGGGGTAGAGCCGTCCGCAATCGATTGCCACGCTCATAGCAGCCGTCACTGAGAGTACGCGTACGAGCACAATCGTGGATCAGGGAGTTTCCCCATGCCCTCCAGAGTTACCGGATCGGCGAGCCTCAAGAAGGCGCCATCAGGACCACCCCGAGATGCGTCAGCGGATGGTCTCCCGAGCTTCGATGTCGTCCTACCCTCAGAGCCATGCCGTGTTGAGCAAGCACGCCATAGCACCAACGCGTGGCTGAAGCAGCGATGTGGCATGACGGACGACCGATCCGCTCTCCTTCTGCTCGTGGTCTCCGAGTTGTGCGCCAACGCGATCCAGCACGGGCGATCCGAGGTGTTCGGGCTCTGCGGTCGGATGCGCTCCGACGGAAGTGTCCGGCTGGAAGTGCGGGACTGGTCCCCTTCGGCGGTTCCGTTACCCCAGCGCGCCGAGCCGATGGACGAAGGTGGCCGCGGCCTGTTCCTGGTCGACGCGTTCGTCGCGGACGACCTGGGCGGCGCTTGGGGCTTCGAGGACGACGGCACTGTTGCCTGGTGCGAGGTGCCGCTACGCGCCGACGGATCAGCCTGCGCCTCGCCACCTGGATCGATGCGTCGCTGGCCTTCGTGAGCATGCCGACCGCGAACACCGTCACGGAACCCACCCCTGTGCCGCCCGGACGGACAGGGTCCGACTCCCATGATCGTTTGGAGCCCAGCATGCACGAACTGCTCGGTCCCACCGCACCGGACGCCGTCGACTACACGGCCCTGGAGAACTTCGCCGCCTTACGGGGGCAACTGCGCGTCTCCTTCACCCCCCGCTGCAACATCGCGTGCTTCTTCTGCCACAACGAAGGGGATGTACCGCCTCCGCTCACGCGAGTCGACCGCTCCCTGCAACCAAGGCCGCGCGTGCTCGGTCCCGACGACTACGTCAGGATCATCGGCGCCCTCATGAAGGCGGGCCTCAAACGCGTGTACTTCACCGGTGGCGAACCGCTGGTCTCCCCGCTCGCCCGCCCCGTTCTGGAGCAGTTGCCCGCAAGCGGGCCTGACGCCGGCTACACCCTGATCACCAACGGCACACGGGTTCGCACGGCACAGAAGTGGCTGGCCGGCTCCTGCCTGGACAAGATCAAGGTGAGCCTTCACTACTTCTCCGACGAGACCCTGCGTGTCATCGCCGGCACCCACTTCGGCATCGACCTGGTATTCGACGGCATCGAGGCGGCTCGGGAAGTCTGTGAACGCGTGGAACTGAACACCCTGCTTCTGCGCGAGAACCAGGACGACATCCCGCGCATCCTCGACTTCGCCCTGGAGCGACGGATGCCGGTCCAGTTCATCGAGTTGGTCAGCACCGACTTCAACGAGGGACGCGCTGCCTCGGCTGTACCGGCCGACTCGGTGGTCTCCTACCTGCGGACCCTGACCGGCGACGAGCATACGGAGATCGCGGGGGTCGGCCAGGGTCGACGCGTCTTCCGTGTCGACGGCGTCGAGATCGACGTCATTCACCGCAACCTGGGGCGTCATCACGTCGGCCAGTGCGGCACCTGCCCCCGCCGTGCCCACTGCGTCGAGGGCTTCTGGGCCCTACGCCTGGACCACAACGGTGGCCTTCAGCCCTGTCTGCTCCGCGACGACCTACGTCTGGACCTCGTCCCGCTCCTGCCCGCGCCGGACCGGATCGTGAACAACGTCGCTGGACACGTCACCGCCTTCACGGAGGGAACCCTGTGAGCCACGTACCAGACCTGGCTCTGCCGTATCAGCCCTTCTCCTACGAAGGCGCGGTGAGTCCGTTCATCGTTCTGGAAGGAGTCTCCGGCATCGGCAAGTCCACGCTGACGAAGCTCCTCGTCAAGCGTCTGGGCGCCACTGGTATCCACACCCTGCCCAAGCCGCACACGGACTGGTCCAAAACGGCGAACGCCCGGCTGCGTCCGCTGCCCCAGCTCGCGTTCTACCTTTCCGGCGTCCTGCACACCTCCGACTCGATCCGGCAGACCCGTCAGATGGGCCCCGTCGTAGCCGACCGATACGTGTCGTCGGTGATCGCCTGTCACGCGGCAGTACACCGAGTCGGCGTCCACCACGTCAGCCAACTCCTGGAACCCTTCCTTCCCTACCTGTTATGTCCCACCAGCACGTTCTATCTGCGCTGTTCCGAGGAGACATTGAAGGAACGGCTGGCGGGCAAGCCGGAACGGACCCTCGACGACATCGACCTGATCAACGTTCCGGAACGCCTGGAACGACTGCTGGACAACTTCACCGCAGTGGCCGATCGCGATCCGACGGCCGTTTGGGTCGACACCGACGGCAAGACCGCCGAGGACCTCTGCGGCTGGATCGCCGACCGCGTGGAGAAGGCTCATGCTTAATTCCATCGACACCACCACCGTTATCCGGGACGGAGGTGCCGTCGGCACGTTTCCCGGCGAGATCCACGAAGGGGTGGCTTGGTGGCTAGGCGCCTGCCTGGTGGTCACGCACAAGGCGGAGCTCATCGCGGTCGCCCACAACGAGCACCCCGTCATCGGCGAGTTCGCCAGTCGGTTGTGCCGCGGTGCCATCAACGCCCAACACTACGCATGCACGGTGCGAACCCTCGGGTGCCAGACACGAGATCGCCTGCGCGCGATGCTGGAACGCTTCGGTGGCGTACCGGGAGCGTGGGTGTCCGCTGAGGACGACGCCGGTGTCACGACCGTACGTATCGAGTTGTTCGGCTACGACGGCTCGTCGCTCGGCGAGAGCACCGGCCTGGCGGAGATCCGGAGGCTGATCGCCGAGGATCGAGTCCCCAGGCCGGTCAACGATCAGGCCAAGGGACAGATCGTGCCCTGCCGATACGACCTCACAGACGGGGGCCGAATGTGATCAACGCAGCGGAGATCATCCAGTCCGGGACAGGGATTCTGTTCGTCACACTCGACTCGCTCCGCTACGACGTAGCCCGTGACGCCATGGGCGAGGGACTCACTCCCTGCCTGGAGCAGCTCATCCCAGAGGGAAAGTGGGAACGACGCCACACCTCCGGAAGCTTCACCCTCCCGGCACACATGTCGTTCTTCAGCGGTTTCCTGCCCAAGCTCCCGCAGCCGGAGCAACCTCCACGGCTGTGGGAGTGCCGTCCCCCCGCCTTCAAGGCCGTGACCGAGGGAACCTTCATCTTCGACGCGCCCAATCTCCTCGAAGGGTTGAGCCGGCACGGCTACCACTCCGTGTGCGTAGGAGGTGTGACGTACTTTTCCCGAGAGACGCCGTTGGGGTCGGTGCTGCCCGACCTCTTCGACGAGGACCACTGGCGACCGGAGTTCTGCTCGCCCGAGATCGACTCCACACGCCATCAGGTCGACCACGCCGTCGAACTCGCCGAACATCACAACGGGCAACCGCTGTTCCTGTTCGTCAACGTCTCGGCCACACATGTGCCCCACGGCCACTACATCGGCAAGAGCATCGACACAGTCACATCCCAGAAGGCAGCTCTCGCCTATGTGGATCGCCATCTCAGTCGACTGATCAACACCCTTACAGCGAAAGGGCGTTGGCTGATCATCCTCTGCGCCGACCACGGAGACGCGTACGGCGACGACGGGTTCCACGGCAGAGGAATCGCGCATCCCACTGTGATGAACGTGCCGTTCGCCTGCTGGGTGGGGTGACGCTCGCTACGCTCGCGTGCCATGAGCGACCATCACAACCACAACCGTGCTCGCGATGCTTCCGTGATCGTGGCCCGCGACAGGGATGGCCTCGTGGCCGTTCTGAGCGCGGACTTCCCCAAGCACGGTGGTGAGTACCTCTTCCTTCCAGGCGGGCGCAGAGAGGACGGCGAGACGCCCGAACAGTGCGCTCGCCGGGAACTCCGGGAAGAGGCCGGCGTCAGCGCCGACGTCTGGAACGCGCTCGGCTCGTACGCGATGACTCTGGGATCGGCGGCCCGTGTGCACCTGTTCGAAGCCACGTCGATCACCTGCGGTCCCCAGCAACTCACGCCCACAGAACAGGACTTCAAGCTGTTGTGGTGGTCCATGGCAGATGCGCTCAGCGCAGCGTCACAGGGCCGATTCCTCCTGCCGGCGGGCCCATTGGCCCTCTTTCTCGCCAACAGCGGCGGACAAGGCCGACCCATCAGGCCCTCGAATGGTCTCGCGCGACAGTGACAAGCAGCGGCGACCACCCCGCGAGTTCCCCGCGCAGCGTCACGCCGTGCAGGGGCGGACCGTTCCAGAAGCTGTCGAGGAAGATCGGCGGGAGGGTTCTCCCCGCTCGGTGACGTCGTGGTCCCCGCACAACTCGAAAGGGTGAACGCATCCCGTCCTCCAAGAACTCCCCGAGACGGTCGGGTACTTCGCCGAGTTCCTGGAAATCAACCTGGGTAACACCCCCGCCGGAATGCAGTGGAAGGAAATCATGTCGTTCGTCAGCTACTTCCCCGGCCGGGGGACGGTCCGTGAGACGGCCTACCTTGAGGGCAGGGCCGAAGGTGAGGCCAAGGGGATTCTGTTCGTGCTGGAGGCGCGCGGCATCCCCGTACCGGACAGCGTGCGCGAGCGCATCACCACCTGCACCGATCTCGACCGTATGGACGCCTGGTTGGAGCGTTCCCGCACGGTCGAGCGGGCGGAGGACCTGTTCGCCGAGGACCCGGAGACTCCGGGGACCGGGCCCGAGGCGGACTGAGCGACGAACACCACGGGCGTTGACGTGATGAGCGTGCCGTTCGCCTGCTGGGTCACGTCCTCGGCAGGCTTCGCGCGACCGTGACCAGCAGCGGCGACCCCACCCCGAGCCGCGCCGCGCAGTCCGCGATGGTCTCCGTCAGCCAGCCCACCGCCTCGCAGGACCACTCGGCGAGTTCCCCGCGGAGCGTCATGCCGTGCAGGGGCGGGCCGTTCCAGAAGGTGTCGTGGAAGAGGGGTGGGAGGGTGTCGGCCCGCTCGGTGACGTCGTGGGCCCCGTATGTGAAGACGTCCTGGGCCAACTCGGCCAACGCGTTGGCGAGTTGGTGTGCCACGGCCGGGATCGTGGGGGCGCGACCGCTGTTGACGGCGACGTCCACCGGGGTCTTCGCCGCAGGATCGCGCTCGCCGAACCACTCGGTCGTCCGCATCGACGGCACGACGGCGTAGGGCGGCCGGGACGCGGGCCCGATCCCCTGTACCGGCAGCAGCACCTGGACCGCGGAGAGCCGTACCGTGCCGATCCGTGCTGTCGTGTCCTGGGCGCAGCGGAGGAACGGCTGTACGGGCAGCGGGCGTTCACTCGGCACCGCACCGGCCTCGACCTGGAACCAGGAGACGAGTCCCGCGTCGGGCGCGGCGCCCGGATGGCTCCAGCCGGCGTCGTTCATGGCCCAGAGTCCCGGGCCGCCGACCGGGCGTTTCCCGCCGGTCGTCCCCGATGTCAGGACCGCCCGGTCCTCCAGCCAGCCCATGGCGAGCGACCGTCGGTGGAAGAGCTGGTACGCGTCGTGCTCGGAGTCGGGGTCGTGCCAGGCGTGCGGGGTCAGTTCGCCGTAGAGGGCGGCGAACATGGTGCCGGCGGTGGGAGTGGTCGTGGGCGCGATTCCTGGTTGCACCGCTCAAGCCTGACAGGCCACCCCCGCCCCTCGCCCTACGCCGCCGTCACCGCCGACAACCGGTGCACGTCCTTCGCCGTCCCCGTCACCCCCGACAAGAACCCCTGCGCCCGGGGCGAGGCGTTCTCCGTCAGCCAGGCGGGGTCGATGTCGCAGACCGCGACCCGGACCTCCGTGCCCACCAGGGCGAGGGGGAGGGTGTGGACCACGGTTGACGGGAAGCTCAGGATCGTACGGCCGATGGGGCCGCGGCGGGCGATCAGTTCCAGGGGGAGGTCCGGGCGGACGATCTCCAGGCCCGTCTCGACCGCCAACCGGTGGAGTTTCTCCGTGCTTTCGCGGCGGTGGGCGAAGTAGCGCGTCGCGCCGTGCGTCTTGGCGAGGGCGGTGACCGCCTCCACATAGCGGTCGGCGTCCACCACGCCCGTCTCGACGAGGGACGTGCCGACCATGTCCGCGCCCTTGGTGATGCGGGGCGGGCCGAAGGTGGCGCGGGTCCAGGCGAACTCGTTCGCCGTGATCGTGACGCCCTCCGGGGTCTCCTCGATCGGCATCGAGGAGAAGATCTCCACCTTGCGGCGGGGGCTGGGGGTGAGGCGGCGGCGGGCCGAGGACGAGACCGGGGCGAAGATCAGGTCGCGAGGGCCCGGGCGGCCACCCTTGCGGTGCCAGCGGACCAGGCGTTCGCCGCTGGCCAGTTGGGCTACGAACTCCATCGTGGCCGTGCCGTCGTCGACCACCACCAGGTCGCGTGCCCTGGTGATCGTCAGCAGCAGCTGCACATACCGCGAGAACGGGTCGCCCATGACGATCCGGTCCGCCTTGCGGAGGAGCCGTGTGAGGCCGCCGATGGTCTGGAAGGGGGCCGCGGGTCCGCCCCGCGCCTCCTCCCAGCGCACGGTGTGGCCTTCGTCGCGGGCGAGGTCGGCCATGCGGCGCAACTGGCCGCGGGTCATCGGGTCGGTCGGCGACAGGACCACGAGGGTGAGCCCCCCGCCAGGTGCCTCCTCGGCCCGGAGCGCACGGAGGTGCGCCCACTCCAGCACGTTCAGAAGCTGTACCGGACTCTCCACGAACGCGAGAGTGTGGGGGGTGAGGCCGGCGGTGCCGGCGTGGGGGCTCATTGTCGTACGACCGTCCCGTGACCGTAAGTGACGCTGGCGCTTAATGGTTCAGACTCAGACCGAGACCGGCTCGCCTGCGGCCGCGGCGATCTCGGCCTCGGCGACGACGCCGTTGACGCGGCGCAGCTTCTTCATCGGGCCGAGCTCCGACTCGTAGACCTTCTTGACGCCGTCGCCGAGGGAGGCCTCGATGGTGCGGATGTCGCGGACGAGGCGGGTCAGGCCCTGCGGCTCGACGGAGGCGGCCTGGTCCGAGCCCCACATGGCGCGGTCGAGGGTGATGTGACGCTCGACGAAGGTGGCGCCGAGCGCGACCGCGGCGAGGGTGGTCTGCAGGCCCGTCTCGTGACCGGAGTAGCCGATCGGGACGTTGGGGTACTCGGCCTGGAGGGTGTTGATGACGCGGAGGTTGAGCTCCTCGGCCTGCGCCGGGTAGGTCGAAGTGGCGTGGCACATCAGGATGTTGTCCGAGCCGAGGACCTCGACCGCGTGGCGGATCTGCTTCGGGGTCGACATGCCGGTGGAGAGGATGACCGTGCGGCCCGTGGAGCGGAGGGAGCGCAGGAGTTCGTCGTCCGTGAGGGAGGCGGAGGCGACCTTGTGGGCCGGCACGTCGAACTTCTCCAGGAAGGCGACGGCCTCGGTGTCCCACGGAGAGGCGAACCAGTCGATGTTCTTCGACTTGGCGTAGTCGTCGATCTGGCGGTACTCGTCCTCGCCGAACTCCACACGGTGGCGGTAGTCGATGTAGGTCATGCGGCCCCAGGGGGTGTCGCGCTCGATGTCCCACTGGTCGCGCGGGGTGCAGATCTCCGGGGTGCGCTTCTGGAACTTGACGGCGTCGCAGCCGGCCTCGGCGGCGGCGTCGATCAGCTTGAAGGCGTTCTCCAGCTCACCGTTGTGGTTGATGCCGATCTCGCCGACGACGTAGACGGGGTGGCCGGGGCCTGCGGTCTTCGAACCGAACTGGCGCAGACGGGAGTTGTTGCTCATGACAGCGGGTTTCCTTACTTGGTGAGGGAATCGAGAGAGGGGCCGAGGATCCAGCTGGCGATCTCTCGGACAGCGCCGTCGCCACCGGGCACGGTGGTGACCGCGCGTGCGGCGCCGCGTACGACGTCGTGGGCGCTCGCGACCGCCACGGGCCAGCCCACGAGGGCGAAGCACGGGAGGTCGTTGACGTCGTTGCCGACGTAGAGCACGCGCTCCGGCGCGATGCCCTGCTCCTCGCACCACTGCTTGAGTGCGAGGTCCTTCCGGTCGATGCCGTGCAGGACCGGGAGTTGGAGCTTCCGGGCCCGGGCGGCGACGACCGGGTTCTGCTCCGAGGACAGGATCAGCATCTTCAGGCCGGTCTTGCGCAGGGCCGCGATGCCGAGGCCGTCTCCGCGGTGCACGGAGACGAACTCGCGTCCGTCGGAATCGATCAGCACCCTGTCGTCGGTCTGGGTGCCGTCGAAGTCGAGTACGACCGCGTCGATGTCGTCGGCGGTCGGGAGTGAGCCGGGGCGGTCCGCGTCGAAGAGCGGCGCCAACGCCCTTGCCCTGGCCAGCTCGTGCGGGTCGTCGATCTCCAACACCCGCGCCGGGTCGGTCCGTACGAGTTCCGTGCGGCCGAAGAAGCGGTGGCCGACCTTGCGGAAACCGGCCGCGTCCATGCCGTAGACGGCGCCGGTCTCCAGGAAGTCCTGGGGGCGGTCCTGGCGGCGCGGGCGGAAGGACTTGTCGTGGTTGACGCCGTAACCGCCGCTGGTGACGGGCGGGTTGGTGACCTTCGTGGCGCCCCCGACCTCACCCGTGCGGGTCGGCTCGACGACCGTCGTCGCCTCGTCGTCCGCGTCGCGCCACACGAAGCCGTGGAAGGGGGCGACGGTGTGCGCGGTGTCGGCGCCGTTCACGACGATCGCGTTGACGATGCCGTCGACGTCCTCGCGGACGATGAAGGGGCTGGTGCACTGCACGAGCAGGACCACGTCGACGGCCGCGCCGTGCAGCGCCTCGTGGGCGTCCATGGCGTGCAGGACGGCGGCCTCGGAGGTCGCCGTGTCACCGGCGATGGCGGCGGGGCGCAGCACGACCTCGGCGCCGGCCTGGCGG
>NZ_JAWOAI010000012.1:0-45114 GCF_033194735.1 Streptomyces sp. W16 | reverse complement strand
CGGGTTCGAACCACCGCTCCTCGCCCGGCGCGGCGGAGGCGCTGCCTTGCTGGTGGCCGCATCGGCGACGTCCCCGGCGTTGGGCGCGAGCACCCGCCCCGGCGCACCGGGACTCCCAGGAGCGTGCGGCACGTTGGCGGCACCGTCCGGCCCCTGGGGATACCCGTAAGCAGACGGGTCCGCCCCGGGTCCACCCTGCGGAGCACCGGAAGGCGACGCACCAGGCCCACCCGGCCCACCCGGACCCTGCGGATACCCGTAGGCAGACGGACCCACCGCAGGCCCACCCTGCGGACCACCGGAAGGCGGCGTACCGGGACCACCCGGACCACCCGGAGCACCCGGAGCACCCGGAGCACCCGGCCCCTGGGGATACCCGTACGACGGCGGAGCGGACGCCCCCTGCGGACCGGGCCCACCCGGCGACACACCCTGCGCCTCGGAACCCTGGCCGTGCGGATAGCCGTACGGCGCCGGTGTGCTGCCCTGCGGCGCACCGGGCGTACCACCAAGGCCACCAGCGCCACCGGCGCCGGGTCCACCACCCTGCCCCCGTGAACTCCCCACTCCCCCACGGGCGTTGGCGTCGTCCAGCGCCCGCGCAACTGCAGTGGGCGGGAGTTGGCTGCCGCCGGACATCAACGCGGTCTCGGCGTCGGCCGGGGTCTCGTCGTCACGCTCATTCAACGGAGGTGCGAACACGGTCGCGGGCAGCGGTACCGAACGGTCCTCGCCGACATCCGCGTTGGTGTCGGTCCCGGCCCACGGCGTAGCCCCGGCCGGCACACCAGGCGCACCCGGCACCTCGGCGCCCCCACCGGCATCCGGCCAGGCCGAAGCGGCCGGCACCCCGGCCTGCGTCTCCGGAAGCGAACGCGAACCCGACGACGGCCCTGACGGCGCAGGAGAAGGCGCAGCCGAGGCCGGGCCCGAACCCCCAACACCCGCCCCCGCACCCGGAGTTCCCGCCCCCGCCCCCCGCGGCTCCTGCATCCCAAGCTTGTCGGCCGCCTCCTGCAACCACTCCGGCGGACTCAGCAGGAACGACGTCTGGTTGAGGTCCACCCGCGCGGGAGCCGCCGGTACCGCGTCGGCGACCTCCTCGGGGCGGCCGTACTCCTCCTCGTAGCGGCGGATCACCTCACCCACCGGCAGCGCGGGCCACAGGGTGGCCTCGCCGCTGTCGCGGGCGAGTACCAGCCGCTGCCCGCCGCCGTCCGACCGCGGGCCGTCGGCGCGGTCCTCGGCCCAGGCCACGAAGCCGAGTTCGAACTCCCGCACCCGCACCTCGCGGTGCTGGTACGAGGGCACGTCCCCGTTGATCCATTCCTCGGCGCGCTCCTGCGCCTGTGCGAAGGTCACCATTGTTCAGCTCACTCCCCCACCGCGGCCGTCGAGGGCACCGGTACCGATCGCGCGAACCCGCCGTCCACCATCAGGTTCGCCACCGTCTCCAACTCCGGTGGATTTCCCGCGAGTCGGCCCAGGAACTGGTCGAAGTCGCCCCCGACGGACAGCAGCAGCCGCTCCACCCGGGCGGCCGGCGCCCAGGACGGGTCGAGGTCGCGGGCGTCGTCGTAGGCGCAGAACCACACCGAACCGAGCGCCTGGCCCTTCACCTTCACCGCGAGCAGTCCGCCCTGGACGAAGCCGACGGCCAGGTAGTCCTTGGTGAGGTGGTCGCGCAGGCATTTGTTGACGTAGACGAGATCGTTGACGGCCGCCTCGTCGCGGACCGTGAAGAACGGCTGGTCGATCAGGAGTCCCAACTCGGCGTCCAGCGCGGTGCCGATGGGCGCGCTGCCGCCGGCCGCCTTGAGGAACGACCGGTAGGCGCCCGGGAGTCGGTAGCCGAGGTCCTCCTCGACGCCCTGCACCTGTGCCTCGGTCACCGCGAGCGACGACTTCGGCAGGCCGAAGTGCGCGGGGCGGGTCTCCTGGAGCGGGCGGGTGCCGCGCTTGTTGTGGTCGACGGCCGCCGTGGCGATCCCGCCGTGGTGCCGCAGCAGCGCCTTGACCTCGACGGGGACGAGTTCGAGGCGCCGGGTGCCGACCACGTGGTGCCAGGTCCAGCCGTGCGGGGTGGCCACCGCGGGCACCGTGTCCCACAGTTCGTGCCGGGCCGCCGCCAGTGCCGCGTTCGCCGACACGTAGTCCGTCAGGCGCAGTTCGTCGACCCCGAAGCCCTCCGGGGGCTCGGCGATCTCCGCCGCCGCGCGCGCGTACGGCGAGAAGTCGGGGTAGCCGTGCTCGTCCATCCGCACCCCTCTGGGGTGACGGGCCGCCCGGACCGGGTCCGGGAAGTGCACGACCTGCCCGGCGTAGGCCGCGTTCGGTGGCGCGGCTTGTTGCCCGAGCCGACCTGTCGTCATGGCGGTTGCCCCCTGCGGCATTCAGTACGATTCACAGCAGGCGAATGTCCAACTCGCCCCACTGTGCCCCGTATCGACTGTCTCGTCTTCTTGACGTCTTCGTTCGACTGTCTCCACGCGTTCGACCGCGTGGATCGCGGTGCGGACAGCCTATGCGGTACGGCGGCACCGGTCACCGGCAGCGGTCCTCGGCGCCCGCCACCGGACCTTCACTTCCGTGACCTGCCGTCACCCCGCCGTGACAGCCCGCCGAAGCCCTGGCGTGTCGCACCGCCCCAGCTTCCGCACCAGCCACGGCATTTGGCACTCTGAGACCCGCCGGGGGATGCTCGGGAGGGGATGACGATCATGAACGCGACGCAGACGGGACCGCACACCGGGGCGCACACCGGGCCGTCAGGCGACCCCAGGGTCGGCTGGAGCGCCACCGAGGGACGGCACGCGCCGACCCTCAACCACCGCCGCGACGGCATACTTCCGACCGTCGCCGCCGCCCTCTCCGTACGCGGCGCCACCACCCTCACCGGCACCGCCGCGCGAGGCGACCAGCCGCCCGCCCTGCACCCACTGGTACAGGACTTCCTCGACACCCTCACCAGCGCCCAGCGCGACCGTTTCACCGGCCGCTGCGCCGAGGCGATCTTGATCTCCCGCCACATCGCCGCCGCCGACGCCGAGCGCAGCAGGCGCGCCGCGCGCAAGCCGATGACCAACGGCGAGGCCCGCAAGACCCTCAAGCTGGCCAAGCTCACCGCCCGCCGCATCCGCGAGGACGGCGACCCCCTGCACGGCAGCTTCGCCGCCCCCTGCCGGGCCTGCGCAGCCCTCAGCGCCCACTTCGGCGTCCGAGTCGTGGACCCCGCGACGGAGAACAGCTGACACCCACCCCCGCCACACCTGGCACCACCGCACCACCGCACCACCGGACCACCGGACCACCGTCCCTCATCACCACCGCACCACCGCACCACCGTCCCTGACGCCGACGATCGAAGGGCAGATGCACGCCGACCGCCACTCCTCCACGCGCTTCTCCGTACCTGTGGACGCCGCCCTGCGCGCCGCCGGCTGGCAGCCCGGCCGCTGGGACATAAAACAGGCCGAGATCTGGGCGGACACCCTGCGCGAACACACCTCGCCCGCCGGCCACCAGCACGCCGTGTTCCCGGCGGCGGTCGAGGCCTGGGCCGAGTTCGGCGGCCTGCGCATCGCACCCACCGGCCCCGGCCGCCAGATCGCCCCCGCCGCACTCCACCTGGACCCGCTGCACGGCCTCCACATGGCCCGTACCCTCGGCGACCTCGGCCGCGCCCTCGACACCGACGTCAGCCCCCTCGGCGAGGAACCCGACACCCAGTCCCTGCTGGCCATCGACGCCGAGGGCCGCGTCTACGCCCTCGACCACACCGGCGACTGGTACCTGGGCCCCGACATCGACCAGGCCCTGACCGCCCTAGTCGCGGGCATAGAGCCGGTACGGCTCACGGCGGGCTGAGCCGAGCGGCAGGCAGGCAGGCAGGCAGGCAGGCAACCGGTGAATACCCTGGGACGGCCGCCAGCCGCGTACGGCGAGAAGGTGTCGTGTCGGGGGGTGTCCGCCCGCAGCGGTTGGCGCGTCAACGCGCCCCCGTTCTTGAGAGACCGATTCCGCGCCGTTCCGAGGACGGACACCCCCCGACGCGGCACCGACCCACAACGACAGCCCGGCGAAAGCCCCACCCTCAAACCGCCGGAATAACCGCCGAAACCCGAAACCCACCCGCATCCGTCGGCCCCGAAACGAACACCCCGCCCAACGCGAGCACCCGCTCCCGCATCCCCACCAGCCCGTTCCCCCCGGACGGCAGCCGCGCCGCCGAAGCGGACGCGAGCTCGGGAGGCGGTTCGTTCTCGACCTGCATAGCGATCTCCGACACCCGGTGCGCGAGCCGTACGTGCGTCTTCGCGCCGGCCGCGTGCTTGTGGACGTTCGTCAACGCCTCCTGGACAACCCGGTACGCGGTCTGCTCGATCTCCGCCGCGTACGACCGGGTCTCCCCCTCCACCGACAGGTCCACAGCCATCCCGGCCGCCGCGGACTGCCCGAGCAGCTCGTCCACGTCCGACAGACACGGCCCGTCGGCCCCACCCTCGTCGTCCACGGCCCGCGAGGCCGCCGCGGCGGCGGCCACCCCCACCGCGACCAACGGCACGGCGGCCCGCTCCCGCACACCGGCCCCCGCCCCGTCCCCGCTCCGCAGCACCCCGAGCATCTCCCGCAACTCGGTGAGCGCCTGCCGCCCCATGTCCCCCACAAGGGCCGCGTTCTTGACGGCCTTCTCCGGATCCTTCCGCGCGACCGCCTGCAAGGCAGCCGCGTGCACCACCATCAGGCTCACCCGGTGCGCCACGACGTCGTGCATCTCCCGCGCGATCCGGGTCCGCTCCTCACCCCGCGCCCACTCGGCCCGCTCCTCGGCCCGCTCCGCGAGGAGCTGCAACTCCCGCTCCAGGCTGTCGGCCCGCTCCCGGAGGCTCTCCATCAGGCGCCGCCGGGCCCCGACGTACATGCCGAGCAGCACGGGCGGCGCGGTCATCCCGACCGCGATGGTGATCGAGGCGAACGGCACGAACCAGTCCCCGAGTTCCCAGGTCCCGCGCTGTGTGTCCTGCCGTACCCGCACGAACATGACGATCAGCATGCCGAGGAACGACATCCCGGCCAGCGACCCGATGATCCGGCGCGGCAGCTCGGACGCGGCCAGGGTGTAGAGGCCCACGATGCCCATCAGGTAGCCCATCTGGGCCGGAGTAATGGCAATGGACACCAGAACAACAGCGATCGGCCACTTCCGCCGCACGACCAACGTAGATCCGGCCAGCACCCCGAAGACGACGCCCACAGCCGCCGGAACCCCCGCGTCGTGCGCGAACCGGATCCCCTCCGCCCCGCACTCCGCCGCGGAGCCGACGGCAAGCCCCACGTCGAGTACCGCACTACGCCACCTGGTCCACCACCACGGCCCTCCCCGGCCCGTGGCGTGCTCTTCCCCCGTCGTGGTCATGCCTCCAGCCTACGGGCGCCGGGGCTCGCTTTTCCGTCGAGTTTCGACGACTTGCCTACACCACTGCGCGTAATCGAACAATGACGAAACCGATCACCCGGGACAAGTCCCGTCGCACGGAGGGCATCACGTACGGCATAGTGTTCTGTGCCCACTCGGCGACCAGGCTAAATGTCCGGTTCTCACGAGTTTGATCCCCCGTGGTGTAATTGGCAGCACCGTGGCTTTTGGTGCCATTTGTCCGGGTTCGAGTCCTGGCGGGGGAGCAAAAACTGAGCAACAACGGAGCAACCCCCTCTCCCAGCAACCCTCTTCGGGCCCTGACAGCACTGTCAGGGCCCACTCTCATGTCCCCCATGAAACGCCCCGGTATCCTGCGAATGTCCACCCCCCAGCATTCCGAAGCCGAAGGGCATACCCGTGAGCGCCATTCGCCCGGCAGCCGTCGTCGTACTCGCAGCGGGTGAGGGCACCCGTATGAAGTCGGCCACACCCAAGGTCCTGCACGAGATCTGTGGCCGCACCCTGGTCGGTCATGTGCTGGCCGCCGCCCGCGAGTTGGAGCCGGAGAACCTGGTCGTCGTCGTGGGCCACGCCCGCGAGAAGGTGACCGCCCACCTCGGCGAGACCGACCCCGGTGTGCGGACCGCGGTCCAGGCCGAGCAGAACGGCACGGGTCACGCCGTACGGATGGCGCTGGAGGAGCTCGGAAGCGTCGACGGGACCGTTGTCGTCGTCTGCAGTGACACCCCCCTCCTCCGTGGTGCGACCCTGCGCGAACTCACCGCCAACCACACCGCCGACGGCAACGCCGTGACCGTGCTCAGCGCCGAGGTGCCGGACTCCACGGGCTACGGCCGGATCGTGCGCGACGGCGCCTCCGGTGCGGTGACCGCGATTGTCGAGCACAAGGACGCCTCCGAGTCGCAGCGGGCGATCCGGGAGATCAACTCCGGAGTCTTCGCGTTCGACGGGCAGTTGCTCGCCGACGCCCTCGGCAAGGTGCGGACGGACAACAGCCAGGGCGAGGAGTACCTCACCGACGTCCTCGGCATCCTGCGCGAGGCCGGGCACCGGGTCGGCGCCTCCGTCGCGGGCGACCACCGCGAGATCGCCGGCATCAACAACCGTGTGCAGCTCTCCGAGGCGCGCCGCATCCTCAACGACCGGCTGCTGACCGAGGCCATGCTCGGCGGGGTCACCGTCATCGACCCGGCGACGACCTGGATCGACGTCAATGTCACCTTCGGCCAGGACGCGATCGTCCAGCCGGGCACCCAGCTGCACGGCGCCACACACATCGGCGAGGGTGCCGAGGTCGGCCCCAACAGCCGCCTGACGGACACCGTCGTCGAGGCCGGCGCCCGGGTCGACAACACCGTCGCCTACAGCTCGCACATCGGCCCGGGGGCGTCCGTCGGGCCGTACGCCTATCTCCGCCCGGGCACCCGGCTGGGCGCGAAGGGCAAGATCGGGACGTACGTCGAGACGAAGAACGCGACGATCGGGGAGGGCACGAAGATCCCGCATCTCTCCTATGTCGGGGACGCGACGATCGGCGAGTACAGCAACATCGGTGCCGCCAGCGTCTTCGTGAACTACGACGGACAGGCCAAACATCACACCACCGTCGGGTCGCACTGCCGGACAGGGTCGGACAATATGTTTGTGGCACCTGTCACGGTCGGGGACGGCGCCTACACCGCCGCCGGCTCCGTGATCACGAAGGACGTACCGCCCGGTTCGCTGGCCGTGGCCCGTGGCCAGCAGCGGAATATCGAGGGCTGGGTGGCCCGCAAGCGTCCGGGAAGCGCGGCGGCGAAGGCCGCGGAAACCGCTTCCCGCCAGGACGAGAACGAAGACTGACCGGAAACGGGTGCGTTCAGGACGGCGTACCGTGATAAACGCACACCCAGTTGAATGACCTCTGAGGAGACAGTGCTGTGACCGGGATCAAGACGACCGGCGAGAAGAAGATGATGTTCTTCTCCGGCCGCGCCCACCCCGAGCTTGCCAAGGAGGTCGCCCAGCAGCTGGGTGTCGGGGTCGTCCCGACCAAGGCCTTCGACTTCGCGAACGGCGAGATCTACGTCCGCTTCGAGGAGTCGGTGCGCGGCGCGGACTGTTTCGTGATCCAGAGCCACACGGCTCCCATCAACCAGTGGGTCATGGAGCAGCTCATCATGATCGACGCGCTCAAGCGCGCGTCGGCCCGCTCCATCACCGTCATCGTGCCGTTCTACGGCTACGCCCGGCAGGACAAGAAGCACCGCGGCCGTGAGCCGATCTCGGCCCGCCTCATCGCGGACCTGATGAAGACGGCGGGCGCCCACCGCATCCTCACCGTCGACCTGCACACCGACCAGATCCAGGGCTTCTTCGACGGACCCGTGGACCACCTCTTCGCCCTCCCGCTCCTCGCGGACTACGTGGGCTCCAAGGTCGACCGCAGCAAGCTGACCGTCGTCTCCCCGGACGCCGGCCGCGTGCGCGTCGCCGACCGCTGGTGCGACCGCCTCGGCGCGCCCCTCGCCATCGTGCACAAGCGGCGCGACAAGGACGTGGCGAACCAGGTGACCGTCCACGAGGTCGTCGGCGAGGTCAAGGGCCGCGTCTGCGTCCTGGTCGACGACATGATCGACACCGGCGGCACGATCTGCGCCGCGGCGGACGCGCTGTTCGCGCACGGTGCGGAGGACGTCATCGTGACGGCCACGCACGGTGTGCTCTCCGGCCCCGCGGCCGACCGCCTCAAGAACTCCCGCGTCAGCGAGTTCGTCCTCACCGACACTCTCCCCACGCCGGGCGAGGTGGGCGCCGACCTCGACAAGATCACGGTCCTGTCGATCGCCCCGACCATCGCCAGCGCGGTCCGTGAAGTCTTCGAGGACGGTTCGGTGACGAGCCTCTTCGACGAGCACTAGGCGCTCCGCGGGAAGGGCCGCGATGTGCAGTCGATTGTCTGCGGCGCCGTCGTGGCCGGTCGCGCAGTTCCCCGCGCCCCTTCAGGGGCGCTGATGAACCGGCGCTTCTAGAAGATCGATTTCAGTTACGGCCTTCCCGCCGAGTAAGCTGCCCAAGTTGCTCGGCGAGGGAGGCCGTACCGCTTCGCAAGAAGTTCGTACGGCGGTCCGTTATCGACGCGCTCTTCGTAGCAGGCCGATGTTCGGCCGGGTGACCACCTTCCCCAACTGTTCTACGAGGAGTGACCATGGCCGACGTCAAGCTCACCGCCGAGACCCGCACCGAGTTCGGCAAGGGTGCCGCCCGCCGTATCCGCCGTGACAAGAAGGTTCCAGCCGTGGTCTACGGCCACGGTGTGGACCCGCTGCACGTCACGCTGCCGGGCCACGAGCTGCAGCTCGCCCTGCGTACCCCGAACGTCCTGCTGACCCTGGACATCGAGGGCAAGACCCAGCTCGCGATCCCGAAGGCCGTCCAGCGTGACGCCATCAAGGGCTTCCTTGAGCACGTCGACCTGCTCACCGTGAAGAGCGGCGAGAAGGTCACCGTCGAGGTCTACGTCCACACCGAGGGCGAGCTGGCCCCGGGCTCCTTCCTGCTGGAGCACGTGCTGAGCACGATCACCGTCGAGGCCGAGGCCACGCACATCCCCGAGTCGGTCACCGTGTCCATCGCGGGCCTGGAGGCCGGTGCCTCCATCGCCGCCAAGGACATCCCGCTGCCCAAGGGCACCACGCTGGCCATCGACGAGGAGGCAGTCGTCCTCCAGGTCCTGGCCGCGCAGGCGGAGGAGGCGTCAGCCGACGCCGAGGCCGAGGGCACCGAGGCCTGATCCTCACCTTCACCACTGCTGTCAGCCGCTGTTCCCGCCGGGAGCAGCGGCTGGCGCGTATCGAAGGAGAGAAGGAGAGATGGACATGACGACCGACGCCAATGCTCCCTGGCTGATCGTCGGCCTCGGCAATCCCGGCCCCGAGTACGCCAACAACCGGCACAACGTGGGCTTCATGGTGGCCGACCTGCTCGCGGAGCGGATCGGCGGCAAGTTCAAGCGGGCCGGCAAGGCACAGGCGCAGGTCCTGGAGGGCCGGATCGGCGCACCGGGTCCGGCGAGCCGCCGGGTCGTGCTGGTGAAGCCGACGTCGTACATGAACCTGTCGGGCGGCCCGGTCAACGCGCTGCGCGACTTCTACAAGGTGCCGCTCGCGAACATCGTCGCCGTGCACGACGAGCTGGACATCGACTACGGCACCCTCCGCCTCAAGCTCGGCGGCGGCGACAACGGCCACAACGGACTGAAGTCGATGACGAAGGCGATGGGCCCGGACTACCACCGGGTGCGGTTCGGGATCGGGCGCCCGCCGGGCCGTATGCAGGTGGCGGACTTCGTGCTGAAGGACTTCTCGTCGACGGAGCGCAAGGAACTGGACTTCCTGGTGGACCGGGCGACGGACTCGGTGGAGTGTCTGGTGAGCGAGGGCCTGGAGCGGGCGCAGAGCGCGTACAACTCCTGAGCCGTCCGGCCTGCCCGGCTTGTCCGGCTCATCCGGCTTGTCGCCGGCGGGAGTTGACCGCGCGTGCGGGTATGGCCAATGATCCCCGCCATGTCTCCCGCCGCTTCCGCCTCCCCCGGCGCCTTCGCCGCACTGAACTTCGGACGGCTCGCGGCGATGGGCACGGTCACCGTGCTGATCCTGATCGCCGGAGTCTGGGGTTCCTGGCCCACCGCGCACAACGTGATGCTGACCAAGGGCCGCGAGAGCGGCACGATCCAGGTCACCGCGTGCGCCGACGACACCTGCACCGGGCCGTACACACCGGTCTCCGAGGGGTCCAGGGCCCGCGCCGAGGTCGTCATCGAGCACACGGTCGCGGTGAAGAAGGGCAAGACGTACGCGGTGGTCGTGAACCCCGGCACCGACGAGGTGATGCGCTCGGGCCCCGCCGGCATCCTCTACGCCTGGGTCCCCCTCGGCGGCGCCCTCCTGCTGGCCTCGGTGGTGGTCGCGGGCGGCCTGCGGCTGACCCGGGCGGCGTGGGTGCTGGCGGGGACAGGGATCGCCTTGCTGACGGCAGCGTTCGTAGCACTCTGAACGTTCGCAGGACATGAGGGTGCCCCCGAGCTTCTACGACAGCTCGGGGGCACCCTCTTTCGTCTTGCTCAGCCGGTGTTGCGCAGGCCCGCCGCCACACCGTTGACGGTGAGGAGCAGGGCGCGGCTCAGCAGCGGGTCGGGTTCCGCACCCGCTGCCGCCTCGTCGCGCTGGCGCTTGAGGAGGGTGACCTGGAGGTAGGAGATCGGGTCGAGGTAGGCGTCGCGGATGGTGAAGGTCTGCTTCAACACCGGGGTGGCGTCGAGGAGTTCGGCCTCACCGGTGACGCGGAGCACCTCTGCGACGGTCAGGTCGTGCTCGGCCCTGATCGTGTCGAAGACGTGCTTCAGCTCGTCCGGGACGAGGGTGTCGACGTAGTGCTGGGCGATCCGCAGGTCCGTCTTGGCGAGGGTCATCTCGACGTTGGAGATGAAGTTGCGGAAGAAGTGCCACTGTTCGTGCATCTCGTCGAGCACGGTGTCGAGACCGGCTTCGCGCAGCGCCTTCAACCCTGAACCCACGCCGTACCAGCCGGGCACGATCTGCCGGGACTGGGTCCAGCCGAACACCCACGGGATCGCGCGCAGTCCGTCGAGCGAGACGCCCGAGCCGGGGCGGCGGGAGGGCCGCGAGCCCAGGTGCAGATCGGCGAGCTGGTCCACCGGGGTGGAGGCGAGGAAGTACGTCGGAAGGTCCGGGTCCTCGACCAGCCTGCGGTAGGCGGCGTGGGCGGCGTCGCTGACCACGTCCATGGCCGCGTCCCAGCGGGCGAGAGCCTCGTCGGACTGACGGGGTGAGGTGTGCAGGGCGGAGGCCTGGAGGGTGGCGGCGACCGTCAGTTCCAGGTTCTCCCGGGCCAGCGACGGCACCAGGTACTTGTCGGAGATGACCTCGCCCTGCTCGGTCACCTTGATCTCGCCCTCCAGGGTGCCCCAGGGCTGGGCGAGGATCGCGTCGTGGGACGGGCCGCCACCGCGGCCGACGGTTCCGCCGCGACCGTGGAACAGCCTCAGCCGCACCCCGTACCGGTGGGCCACGTCACGCAGGCGCCGCTGCGCCCGGTGGATCTCCCACTGACTCGTCGTAATACCACCGAACTTGGAGGAGTCGGAGTACCCGAGCATGACCTCCTGCACATCCCCGCGCAGCGCCACGAGCCGCCGGTAGGACGGGTCGGAGAGCATGTCCTCAAGGATCGTGTCGGCGGCCTTCAGCTCGTCCGTGGTCTCCAGGAGCGGCACGATGCCGACCTTGGCCCACCCGGCGTGCAGGTCGATCAGCCCGGCCTCGCGGGCGAGGACTGCGGCGGCGAACACGTCGTCGGCGCCCTGGCACATCGAGATGATGTACGACTCGATGACCTCGGGCCCGAAGACCGCGAGGGCCTTCTTGACGGTCTCGAACACGCCGAGGGTCTTCTCACCGGCCGCGTCGACGGGCGCGGGCGTCGGGGCCAACGGCCGCCTGGACCGCAGCTCCTTGGCGAGCAGCTTGGCGCGGTACTCGCGGGGCATGTCGGAGTAGCGCCAGGACTCCTCGCCGAGCCGGTCGAAGAGCTGGCCCAGCGCGTGGTGGTGGGCGTCCGCGTGCTCGCGTACGTCCATGGTGGCGAGCTGGAGGCCGAACGCGCCGAGCGTGCGGATCGTACGGTCCATGCGGCCGTCGGCGAAGAGGCCGCCGCGGTGGGCGCGCAGCGAGGTCTGGATCAGGGTGAGGTCGTGCAGCAGCTCGGCGGTGCCGAGGTAGTCGCGGCCTGCCTGGTGCGGGGTGCCCTTGGCGAGGCGGCTCTTGGTGTTCTCCAGCTTCTGCCGGATGCAGGTGGCCTTGAGCCGGTAGGGCTCCTCGGCGTTGAGCCGCTTGTAGCGGGGGCTGATCTCGGGCAGCAGCTCCAGGTCGGCCTGGAGGGACTCCAGCAGCTCGTCCGTCGCGCCCGTGTAGCGGATGGAGTTGGAGAGGAAGCCGCGCAGCTCGTCGATCGTCTCCAGGGCGTCGTTGATGCCGTGCTCGTGCTGGAGGATCAGGACGTCCCAGGTGACCTGGGGCGTGACGTTCGGGTTGCCGTCGCGGTCGCCGCCGATCCAGGTGCCGAAGGTCAGCGGGCGGGTGTCGTCGGGCAGCTTGACGCCGACGCGCTCCAGCTCGGCGGTGAGGTCCTCCAGGACATCCCCTACGGCGCCGGCGTGCAGCTCGTCGAGGTAGTAGATGGCGTTACGGGCTTCGTCGGCCGGCTCCGGGCGTACGACCCGGAGCTCGTCGGTCTGCCAGACCAGGTCGATGTTCTCGGCCAGCCGGGTGTCGTGGCGGCGGCGGTCGGACTCGATGACCGGGGTCTCCAGGAGCGTGGCGATGCGCCGGAGCTTGTTGAGGACGGACCGGCGCGCTGCCTCGGTGGGGTGCGCGGTGAAGACCGGGCGGACGTTCAGGTTCTTGACCGTCTCGCGCAGGTGGTCGGGGTCGGCGTCCTTGAGGCGGTCGGCTGTACGGGCGAGGAGTCCGCCCTCGGCGGCACGGCGGGCGCGCAGCTCACGGCCGCGGTGCACCTGCTCGGTGACGTTGGCCAGGTGGAAGTAGGTGGAGAAGGCGCGGACCAGCTTGGCGGCGGTCTCCAGCTCGGTGCCGCGCAGCAGCTCGGCGGCGGCCTCGCCGTCCTCCCGGGTGAGGCGGCGGACCTTCTCGACCAGTTCGAGCAGTTCGGGGCCCTCCTGGCGGACGAGGGTCTCGCCGAGCAGGTCGCCCAGTCGCCGGATGTCGGCGCGCAGCTCATTGTTGGTCGTGGTGGCCTGGTCGTCGGCACTGCTCACAGGTGCGGCTCCTTGCAGTGTTTGAAGCTCGTCTGGAGGGAACCCGGACGACGGTCCCGCGGCGGCTGCCGCATACAGGACGGACATCCGGGAAGAAAACAGAGCGGACCGCGCTGTCCGACCGACACCAAGGATAGGTGTCCACTCTGACGCGCGGTCTCACGGGCTTCGTCCACCGGTCGGCGCGCTGCCATACTTACGTTGCCGTAGGTTACGGAACCGTAGGGAAGTCCATGCTGAACTGTTGCTGCCCGGCTTCCGCCGTCCGACGCTCCGCCTCCACCTCCGAACCCCACAGGGGACGCCCATGACCACGAGCTCCGATGTGATCGACGACGCCCCGCGGGCGAACGACGACGGCACTCCGCTGCCCGCCGCCACACTGGGCGGCGAGAAAAAGGGGTCGCTGGAACAACTCACGCTCCTCCTCTTCATCACCGTCCCGTTCCTGGCACTGCTCGCGGCGGTGCCGCTGGCGTGGAGCTGGGGCGGGGTGAGCTGGCTGGACCTCGGCCTGCTGGTGTTCTTCTACTACCTCGGCTGCCACGGCGTGACGATCGGCTACCACCGTTACTTCACGCACGGCTCCTTCAAGGCGAAGCGCCCGCTGCGGATCGCCATCGCGATCGCCGGGTCGATGGCGGTCGAGGGCCCGCTGGTGCGCTGGGTGGCCGACCACCGCAAGCACCACAAGTTCTCCGACGCCGAGGGCGACCCGCATTCGCCGTGGCGCTACGGCGAGACCGTGCCGGCCCTGATCAAGGGCCTGTGGTGGGCGCACATCGCCTGGATGTTCGACGAGGAGCGCACCCCGCAGGACAAGTACGCGCCGGATCTGATCAGGGACAAGGCGATCCGGACGATCTCCCGCCACTTCATCTACTGGACGATGCTGTCGCTCGCGCTGCCGGCGCTGATCGGCGGACTGGCCACGATGTCCTGGTGGGGCGCGTTCACCGGCTTCTTCTGGGGCTCGCTCGTCCGGGTCGCGCTGCTGCACCACGTCACCTGGTCGATCAACTCGATCTGCCACGCGGTCGGCAAGCGCCCCTTCAAGTCCCGTGACCGCTCGGGCAACGTGTGGTGGCTGGCGATCCTGTCCTGCGGCGAGTCCTGGCACAACCTGCACCATGCCGACCCGACGTCCGCGCGGCACGGTGTGGAGCGCGGCCAGCTCGACTCCTCGGCGCGGATCATCCGCTGGTGCGAGCAGCTCGGCTGGGCCTACGACGTGCGCTGGCCGTCACGCTCGCGTATCGATTCGCGCCGTATCTCCGGTACGGAAGGCTCTCAGCCCCGGAAGGAGTCGGCGGAGGCGGCATGATTGACGCCGTGGCGACCGATCCCAGCAGCACCCCGAGCAACGAGAAGCCCCGACGCGCGCGCCGCACCCGGATGACGGGAGCAGAACGCCGGGCCCAGCTGCTGGAAGTCGGTCGCACGCTCTTCGCGGCGAAGGGTTTCGAGGCCACGTCGGTGGAGGAGATCGCGGCGAAGGCCGGAGTCTCCAAGCCGGTGGTCTACGAGCACTTCGGCGGCAAGGAGGGCCTGTACGCGGTGGTCGTGGACCGCGAGATGCGCCGCCTCCTGGACATGGTGACCAGCTCTCTGACGGCCGGCCACCCCCGCGAACTCTGCGAACAGGCGGCCTTCGCCCTCCTCGACTACATCGAGGAGTACACGGACGGCTTCCGCATCCTGGTCCGCGACTCCCCCATCCCCCAGTCGACGGGCTCCTTCGCGTCCCTCATCTCGGACATCGCGACGCAGGTCGAGGACATCCTGGGCCGCGAGTTCAAGAGCCGCGGCTTCGACGCGAAGCTCGCCCCCCTCTACGCCCAGGCCCTGGTCGGCATGGTCGCCCTGACCGGCCAGTGGTGGCTGGACGTCCGCCGCCCGAAGAAGGCGGAGGTGGCGGCGCATCTGGTGAACCTGGCGTGGCACGGGCTGGACGGGCTGGAGGCGAAGCCGCGGTTGATAGGGCACCGGAAGAGCTGAATCAAGTGCTCGTGAGCTCGGCTCTGTGGAACCGTAGGGGCATGACGAAGATCCCGGTCGGTGAGGCCGCCGCCCAGTTCGACGACCTTGTTCACCGCGTCGCCCGCAACCGGGAGCCCATCGCCCTGACCGACGGTGGAAACGTGGTCGCGCTCCTCGTCTCCCCGCAGGCCATAGAGGATCTCGAAGACTCCCTGGCCGTCGCGGACTACCAGCGGCGCAAGGCCGAGGGGACTCTCGAACCGGGGATCCCCCACGACGAGGTCCGCCGGATTCTAGGGCTGCGGTAAGTGACCTGCGGGACAACCTGAGAACCGCGCGCCATCACCTGGGCCCGGCGATTCCTCAAGGCCAACCCCGCCGAGGATGCCCGCCGCCTACGAAGCCGTAGACGTCCTGGCCGCCCAACCCCATGATCCACATCCTCGTTACCCACCTGGGCCGGACACCGTGACCACCGCCTCCAGGAACTCCAGCCGGTTCCCCACCGGATCCTCGGAGTAGAAGCGCCGGTACCCAGGCAGGTCCTCGTCCCAAGTGACGGACGCTCCAAGGGACTTCAGCCGGGCCGCGTACGCCTCGATGTCGGTGACCCGGAGTCCGGGGTGGGCCTTCTTCGCCGGGCGGAAGTCGGCCTCGATCCCCAGGTGAAGCTGGACCGCCCCCGCCCCGAACCAGCACCCGCCCCGCGCCGCCAGCACAGGCGGCTTGGGGATCTCGACCATCCCGAGGGTGTCGACGTAGTACGCCCGCAGCGCGTCCTCCGACCCCGCCGGGGCCGCCAACTGCACATGATCCACGGCCGTGAGCATCCCTCACGCCTCCCTGCGGGCCACCGCGAACAGACGCCGGAAGGGGAGGACCGTGCCGTACTCCGCCGTCGGGTACGCCTCGCGGAGCAGGTCGCGGTACTCCGTCACGAAGGCGTCCCGCGCCTCCGGGTCGTCCGCCAGGGCCGTCAGGACGGGGCGCAGGCCGGTGCCCTTGACCCAGTCGAGGACGGGGTCGGGGCCGGGCAGGATGTGCTGGTACGTCGTCTGCCAGACGTCCGCCGAGCAGCCGAGGCGGGCCAGGCGGTCGAGGTAGACGCCGGGCGCGTGCACCGAGTCCTCCCGGCGCAGGACCTCGCCCAGGCGCCCCTTCCAGCTGGCACTGCCCGCCAGTTCGCGCATCAGGACGTGCAGGGGTGCGTCGATGTTGTCCGGCACCTGGAAGGCGAAGGTGCCGCCGGGGGCCAGCGCGGTCACCCAGTCGCCGAAGCGGTCCAGATGCCCCGGCACCCACTGCAGCGCCGCGTTCGACACGATCAGGTCGTACGGCTCCGCCGGCACCCAGCTCGTCGCGTCCGCGTGGGCGAAGTCGAGCCGGCCGCCGCCCGCCGTGGGGCCGGCGTAGGGCTCGGTCTTCGCGAGCATCTCGGGTGAGTTGTCGTAGCCGGTGATGTGCGCGGTGGGCCAGCGGTCGGCGAGGACGGCGGTCACGTTGCCGGGGCCGCAGCCGAGGTCGGCGATGCGGGGCGGGGTGCCGGGGACGTCGGTGACGCGGGCGAGGAGGTCGATGAACGGGCGGGCGCGGTGGCCGGCGTGCCGCAGGTACTGGGCGGGGTCCCAAGTCGTCATGCTTCTCACTCTCCCCGCCCGCTTATCTTGATGTCAAGAGACTTGGAATCGAGTTAGTCGATATCAAGAGACTTCATGTCGACACAACCATTACACTGATCGTCATGGAGGACGAGGTCGATCGGCTTGTCGCAGCGTGGCGCCGGGAGCGCCCCGACCTCGACGTGGAGCCACTTGAGGTGCTCAGCCGGGTGAGCAGACTGGCCCGGCACCTGGACCGGGCCCGCCGGCTGGCCTTCGCCGAGCACAGCCTCGAACCCTGGGAGTTCGACGTGCTGACGGCACTCAGGCGCGCGGGCAGCCCCTACCAGCTCTCCCCCGGCCAGCTGTTGACGCAGACCCTGGTCACGTCCGGCACGATGACGAACCGTATCGACCGCCTGGCGCAGAAGGGCCTGGTCGAGCGGCTTCCCGACCCCAGCGACCGCCGGGGCGTGCTGGTCCGGCTCACCGAGGAGGGCCAGGACCGCGCGGACCAGGCCCTGGCCGGCCTGCTGGCGCAGGAGCGCGCGATCCTCGCGGAACTCTCCCGCGCCCAGCGGGGCGAACTGGCCGGACTGCTACGCCAGTTGACCGCCCCGTTCGACAACATCCCCGGCTAGGTCGACGGGACCCACCCCCGCACGCCGGGCGAGAGCCACGGCGGCCAGCGTCGAGTGGACGCCCAACTTGCCGAGCACGTTTTGCATATGCGTCCGGACCGTGTGCGGGGAAAGGAACAGCCGCTCGGCGACCGCCTTCCGCCCGAGCCCGGCCACCATGCAGCGCAGCACCTCGCGCTCCCTCGGCGTGAGGGACTCCACCAGGCGCTCGCTCTCGGTGCGGTGCTTGCGCGCGGCCGTCAACTCGCGCAGGACCCCGGTCAGCAGGGCCGGCGGCAGATGCGTCTCGTCGCGCAGGACACCTCGGATGACGGTTAAAAGCCTGGACAGCGAGCAGTCCTTGGCGACCCAGCCGGACGCACCGGCCTGCAGGGCCAGCGCGGCCCGGCGCGGATCGTCCTTCTCGGCCAGCACGACCATCCGTACGCCCGGCTGGGCGACACGGACCCCGGCGACCAGGGAGATCCCGTCCACCAGCCCGTCCTCGTTGCCCGCCTGTACGGGCACGGCGGGCCGGATGCCCTGCACATTGCCGCCCAGGTCGGCGTCCACGAGCAGGACGTCGAATCTGCGGCCCTCGGCGTTGGCGCGCTCCATGCTGCGCAGCGCGGCGGGACCACTGCCGGCCGCGGACACGTCGACATCGGGCTCGGCCGCCAGTGCCGCGGCGAGCGATTCGGCGAAGATGCGATGGTCGTCGACGACCAGGACTCGGATGCGAACCACGAAACCCCCTTCCCCAGGCTCCTGGTGGAGCAGGGGATACCTCATCGTCGGGAGACGAAGCGATGATTGCGGGTACGACGCCCAGGAGCGGCCGAAGCCGCACGGCCGCCGCCGTGCAGAAACTGCTACCCCCACATCGGGCGTCGTACCCGACTTGTCTCGCCCCCTGATCAGCACCGGCCCCCACCGGTGCTGTTCACAGGGTACGGCCGGGGCGCAGCAGCGGAAGCTAATTTGCAGAACTGATTGTCCGGCACGTTTATGGTGAGCCGCATGTTTCGTATTGAGACGGAAGTCGACAGAGAGCGACGCGATCTGCTCCGCGCCCGGCTGCTCGAAACCAACACGGCCGCGTCCCCGGCCCTGCGGGCACTGCGCGGAACCCCTCGCGAACGTGAAGTTCCGCTTCAGGTCTGGGCGTTGGACGCCACGGGCACCCTGGCGGGCGGAGCGGTCTGCCACACCTGGGCGGACTGGCTCCACGTGACCTATCTCTGGGTGGACGGCCGCCACCGGGGATCGGGACTCGGCTCCCGGCTGCTCGCGGAGGCGGAACGCATCGCCCGCGACGAGCGCGCCTGCGTGGCGGCCCGCCTGGAGACGTGGGACTTCCAGGCCCCGGACTTCTACAAGAAGCAGGGCTACGAGGTGGTGTGCGTGATCCCGGACTATCCGCCGGGGGTTACGGAGTACACGCTGACGAAGAGGCTGGGGTGAGCCGAAGACTCCAGAGGTTGACGTGTGTGGTCGGCGCTTCCACCGGCTGGAGATGGACCACTCCAGCCGCGACCACGCCTCATGCCGGGTCGCCACCAAGTCCGGCTACCTCCTGGAAGGCAGCAAGCGCAGCGCCGCCGTACATGATGACGGCCTCCACGACATGCGTCCGCACGCTCGCATCCGAGGAGACTGAGCGGAATGTCCTCAGCGCGCGAGGCCGGCTTCTACGGGATGGGTGTGGTCGCGGACATGGTTCCCCGGGCCGGCCATCAGTCCTTCAGGGCCTGCTGTCCGCCACCGGTGAAGAATGTCGCGCACCTTGGCCTGGCTGGGAAGATGCCGCAGGCCAAGAGGCTCCGCGCCGGCTTGGAGTGCGTGCCACACGGCCGACTCGGCCTCATGCAGGAGGTCGGCCGGCGTGCGTTCCCGCTGCGGACCCTGCCGCAGCGATCGCGCGGCTCTTATGACATCGGGGAAGACCGACTGGGCCCGCTCGAAGGCGAGGTAGTGCGGCAGATCCCTGTCCATGCCCTTGGCCGCGGCCGGCACGGTCGACTCCATGGCTTCGGCCCACGCGGTGATCACGGCTCTGTGCTGGGTCTCCGGGTAGCGCATGCGGACCAGGTGGGTGGCCAGGTCGTAGAGAGGGTCGCCGTACGTCGCGAGCTCCCAGTCGACGGCGATCACGGGGGGATCGCCGTGGGCCGTGAGGACAACATTATCGCGGTGCAGGTCTCCGTGCAGTAGGCCATAGGGACGGGGAGCCATGACCGCCACGTTCGCGACCATTTGGGCCAGCACGTTCTCCCGAACGCCCAGCGCAGTGAACAGGCCCCCGTACACCGACCAGTTGGGCTGACGGATCCGACGGTCGGCCAACCACGTCAGAGTGCGCAGGTAGCCCTGACTGTCCTCGTCGTCATGCGGCCACCATCCGGGCAGCGCGGGCAGCACTTCCCGGCGTACCGTGGCTGTCTGGGCCAGGAGGTGGGCCATGTCCGAAATATGCGAGTGGTCGACGGGTTCCCCGTCCGCACACACGCGGGACAGTGGATCGCCCTCCACGTAACTGAGCACAGTCGCCGTCGCTGTGCTGGCCAGGCACTGCGGTACGTGAGGCAGCACATCTCTGAGCGAGCGCAGCAGCCGCATCTCGGACCAGGTTCTGATCACTACCTGGACAGCATCCGGCCGCGGAACGCGCACGAGCACACGGGTACCGGGTTCGCCCCCGCAGAGTCGGGCCATGTCCTCGGTGAGGGGCAGCACATAGTTGTGATTGTGGTGGCCGCCGCTGGCAGTGCCGGTCTTCTGGGCCAGTCGCACGAACTCGTCGCCGGCATCGACTGCGTTGGACACTTCACTCCTGGGAGACACCTGCAGCAGGGGATGCTTCCGCAGGCCGCTCGACGCTTGGGAGGCCTCTGGAGCATAGTGTGAAGCGCGTCTTCGTGAGTGCATTTCAGCCACTCGTGATGCCAATGGGAGACATGCCGCGGTGCGGGGTGGGCGCCTGCCCGGGCGTCACTCGGCGAGATGTTCCCAGAGCGAATCGAACCATTCCTGCTGGTCCTTCACCCACGCGGACTGTGCGTCGTCCACGTCATCGACTGTGTCGAAGTAGGTGCCGGTGGCGCCGACGCTGAGGATGTCGACCGCCTCCACCAACTCCGTCCCGCCCAGCGGGATGCGCCGCCGGGCCAGTACGTACATGGTCTGGAAGGCCTCCGTCTCATTGAGCAGGAACAACTTGAACATCGGTGCCACGGGAACACGCCTGACCTGGAAGTCGAGTTCCTTGACCGGGCCATTCGCCCGGAGATTCTGGAGCGTGTTCTCCAGGGATGACAGACAGCGGTCGGAAATCGCCAACAGGCGCTCCACGACTCTCTTGTCATCTCGTGCATCGATGTTGCGCGGGACTGGCAGCGACATCCCCCTGTCCGGAAGCAGCATCCGCAGTCTGATCTTTTCCGGCACGAGGGCCGGACTGGCCAGAATACGTCCCATCTGCATATGGAGATGGGCGTCGAGCGATTCGGACGTCAGGCAGAAGACGTCGAGCCGCACCTCTGCCCTCGCAAAGGCCCGCTCAACGAACCAGCTCATCCCTTCCCTTCGTATCCGGGCGGTGTCGTCCGCTGCGGAAGTGGTCTGGGGCACCTTGATGACGACGCGTGAACCGCTGCCCTGGCGGGACTTGATCCAGCCCTCCTCGCGCAGTTCCCCCAGGGCGCGCTGCACGGTGTCCCGGGAAACGACGAACGAGGTGGCCAGTTCTCGCTGGGACGGCAGCATGCTGCCCTCCGGGTACTCCTGGGCGAGGATGCGGCGACGCAGTTCCGTCAGAACCGTCTCGACCGCTCCGACCGCTCCGCCCGCTTCGTCGCGTCCGTCGTCACTCACACAACGACCGTACCGCGCAAGGGCGGTGGGGAAAACCAGTTTCGGTCAGGTTGGCAGACCAGTTGAACTGGTGGTTACGGGATCAAGCAGTCCGGGGATACCAACAGTGAGCCAGTTTGGTCCAATTGGCCGACTTCACTGAATCGGACGGGGGTCCTGCATGATCGCCCGGGATTTTGCGTGGTTCATAGTCCGGACTGTTGTCGCGCAACAGATCCGGACATCGTATGGAGCCCTTGGTGCAGCGCTCCTGATCCTGGTCTCCGTTCTTCTGCTCGCCTCACCCGAGGCAACAGAGCAAGAGAAGCCTCCGAAAGAGGCGAAGAGGAAGGAACTCCCCAGGGCGTGGTGGGTGCTTCTGCTGCTCTGCCTGCTGATGGCTCATGCTCAGCTCACCTGAGCACGTCCCAGACCTCCTCCAGGGATCGCACCATCCGCGACGGCTCCACACCCGCCTTCCGGAATGCCTGAACCTTGAGGGGGTCGCACGCATATCCCAGAAAGGGGACGCCGGCGGTCCGCGCCGCTTCGTAGTCCGTCGGCGCGTCACCGAGCATCAGCGCCTCCGACAGGTCGGCGGACATCGCGTCGAGCGCCAGCGACAGGGAGTTCGGGTGCGGCTTCATCAAGCGGAGGTCACGCGTACGTCCGTAGACGTGTGGGAAGAAGCGGTCGAGCCCCTTGGCGGCGAGGTAAGCGGTGGCCGCCCGGGCCGAGTTGTTGGTACTGACGGCCAACTGGACGCCCTGACCCGCCCACGCCTGGATGACGTCCTCGGCGTGGGGGGTCTCAAGGGCGGAGTCGACGGCTTTCAGTTCCTCCCCGGTCAGCCACTCCTCCAGTTTCACGATCAGGTCAGCCTCCGGACGCCGCCGGCTGATGGCGGCCAGCATGCCGTGCGGGTCCTTGCTTAAACGTTCCTCCATGGGCAGCAACTTGAACTGCTCGCCCGGCCCGAGCAAGCTGACCAGTTCGCTGGCTATCTTGGCCGCGGAGTGCCCGGCGAACAGCTCGCAGATCGGACCGTCGAGGTCCCAGAGGACGTATCGAACCGAGGACAGCAGCTTCCGGAGATCTTCAGCCGAGGCTGTCTCCGGTTCGGTCGTGGGTGTGTCAGGGGTCATCAGGAGAGTGTCAGGTTCGCGGCGACGCTTTCCCAGAGGGCGGGGAGACGACCGGTCCGGGATCAGCTCACCCGCCGCGCCCCCGCCGAAGGCACCGCCAAGAACACCCGAGGGGCGGTGTAGCCGGCCCCCGCGAAGGCCTCCTCGACCGCCTTAGTGACCGTGTCCGCGTCCGTGGCCTCGACGAGGACGATCGCCGAGCCGCCGAAGCCGCCCCCCGTCATACGGGCACCCAGCGCGCCCGCGCCGACCGCCGTGTCGACCACCAGGTCCAACTCGGGGCAGGAGATGCGGAGATCGTCGCGGAGGGATGCGTGGCCCTCGGTGAGGACCGGGCCGATCGCCCGGACCTCGCCCGCGTCGAGAAGTGAGATCACCTGGTCGACCCGGTGGTCGTCGGAGACTACGTGGCGGACGTAGCGCCGGATCCGTTCGTCGGACAGCCGGGCCAACGACGACTCCAGGTCCTCGTACGCCACGTCCCGCAGGAAGGAGGCGCCGAGTTGGCGGGCGCCCTCCTCGCAGCCCTCGCGGCGTTCCGCGTACTCACCGTCGCCGAGGGCGTGCTTCACCCGGCTGTCGACCACCAGGAGCGACAGGCCCTCCGACGCCAGGTCGAAGGGGATCTGACGGATCGTCAGGTCGCGGCAGTCGAGGTGCAGCGCGTGGCCCTCCTCGGCGCAGGCCGAGGCCGTCTGGTCCATGATGCCGCAGGGGACGCCCACGAAGTCGTTCTCCGCGCGCTGCGAGAAGCGGGCCAACTCCGGTCCGGACAGGCCCAGTTCGAAGAGGTCGTTCAGAGCCAGGGCCGTGACCACCTCCAGGGCGGCCGAGGAGGACAGGCCCGCGCCCGTCGGGACCGTGGAGGACAAGTGGATGTCCGCGCCGGTCACTTGGTGTCCCGCCTCGCGCAACACCCAGACCACGCCCGCCGGGTAGGCGGCCCAGCTGGTGTTCGTGCGCGGGGCGAGCTCGTCCACGTGCAGTTCCACCACCGGGCCCTCGATGTCCGCCGAGTGGAGGCGCAGGATGCCGTCCGTACGGCGGGACACCGCCGCCACCGCCGTGTGCGGCAGGGCGAGCGGCATCACGAAGCCCTCGTTGAAGTCGGTGTACTCGCCGATCAGGTTGACCCGGCCCGGCGCGGCCCAGACGCCCTCGGGAGCGGTCCCGTACAGCTCCTCGAAGCCCTCAAGTACACCCACGTTTTTGTCTCCTAACCCTTCGATACGTTCTGCGCGAACGCCCACGCGTCCGCGACGATGCCCGCGAGATCCGCGCGGGTCGGGTTCCAGCCGAGGCGCTCCTTGGCGCGGGTCGCCGAGGCGACCAGGGTCGCCGGGTCGCCGCCGCGGCGCGGGGCGACGACCTCGGGGATCGGGTGCCCGGTGACCTGACGGACCGTCTCGACGACCTGGCGGACCGAGAAGCCCTCGCCGTTGCCCAGGTTGCAGATCAGGTGCTCGCCGGGAGTGGCCGCCTTCAGCGCCAGCAGGTGTGCGTCGGCCAGGTCCGCCACGTGGATGTAGTCACGGACGCAGGTGCCGTCCGGCGTCGGGTAGTCGTCGCCGTAGACGGAGATCGCGTCCCGCTTGCCCTGCGCGACCTGGAGCACGAGCGGGATGAGGTGCGACTCGGGGCTGTGCCGCTCGCCGCAACTGCCGTACGCGCCCGCCACGTTGAAGTAGCGGAGGGATACGGCTCCCAGCCCGTGGGCCGCCGCCTCGCTCGTGATCATGAAGTCGACCGACAGCTTCGACGCGCCGTAGGGGTTGGTCGGGGAGGTGCGGGCGGTCTCGACGATCGGGACCTCCTCCGGCTCGCCGTACGTGGCCGCCGTGGAGGAGAAGACGAGCTTGCGGACGCCTGCCTCGCGCATCGCGGCGAGGAGGGCCATCGAGCCGCCGACGTTGTTCTCCCAGTACTTCTCGGGCTTGACGACGGACTCTCCGACCTGGGAGAACGCGGCGAAATGGAGGACGGCGTCGTACGTCGAGTCCAGCCACTTGGCGGCGTCGCGGATGTCGCCCTCGATGAACGACGCACCCGCCGGCACCCCTTCACGGAAACCCGTCGAGAGGTTGTCCAGGACGGTGACCTCGTGGCCCGCCTCCAGCAGGTGCTGGGCGACCACGCTGCCCACGTAACCCGCCCCGCCCGTCACCAGGTACTTACCGCTCATCAACTCGCTACCTCTCGCAGTCGCTCGGCCGCGCGCTCCGGCGGCACGTCGTTGATGAACACGCTCATGCCGGACTCGGAACCCGCGAGAAACTTCAGCTTGCCGGAAGTGCGGCGAATGGTGAAAAGCTCAAGGTGGAGCGCGAAGTCGTCCCTGCTCACACCCTCGAACTCCTCCAGGGTGCCGAACGGCGCCTGGTGCCAGGCGGAGATGTACGGCGTCGGAGGCTCGCCCTCACCGAAGATCCGGTCGAAGCGCCTCAAGAGTTCCAGATAGACCTTGGGGAACTCTGTGCGGGCCGCCTCGTCCAGACCGAGCAGATCGGGCACGCGGCGCTTGGGATACAGGTGGACCTCGTAGGGCCAGTGCGCCGCGTACGGCACGAAGGCGACCCAGTGTTCACCCTCAAGGACGACCCGCTCACCGGCGAGTTCACGCTCCAGGACGGCGTCGAAGAGGTTCTCCCCGCCGGTCGCCTCCTTATGAGTCGCGAGTGAACGCAGCATCAGGGCGGTGCGCGGGGTGGTGAACGGGTAGGCGTAGATCTGGCCGTGGGGATGACCGAGGGTCACACCGATCTCTTCGCCGCGGTTCTCGAAGCAGAAGACCTGCTCGACGGAGGGAAGATGCGACAGCTCCGACGTCCGGTCCGTCCACGCGTCGAGGACGAGGGCCGCCTGCTCCTCGGTCAGCGAGGCGAAGGACGCGTCGTGGTCGGAGGTGAAGCAGACCACCTCGCAGCGGCCGGAGTCGCCGGCGAGCGAGGGGAAACGGTTCTCGAACACGACGACGTCGTACGAGGAGTCCGGGATCTCGCTCAGCCGGTCGCCGGTCGTCGGGCAGAGCGGGCACTGGTCGACCGGCGGGTGGTAGATGCGGCCCTGGCGGTGCGAGGCGATCGCCACCGCGTCGCCGAGGAGCACGTCCCGCCGTACCTCCGAAGTGGTGACCGTGCGCTCCAGCGGGCGGCGGTCCACCGCGTCGCGCACGGTGTCGTCGCGCAGGTCGTAGTAGATGAGCTCACGACCGTCGGCCAACCGGGTCGAGGTCTTCTTCACGCCGGGACTCCATCCGTACGTACGTCCACGCTTCACACAGAACCAAACACATCAAACCACCGATCCCCCCAGCCGTCACCATCAAAATCAAACAAAGAACACCAAACGAAGAACACAAACAAGGTGAGCGCTTGATGCAGACTCTGCAGCCCCCCACCTCCCTCGCCGCCGAGCTCCGGCTCCCCACCAACGGGCTCGACTACACGATCCTGGCGATCTACTTCGTGGTCGTCCTCGGCATCGGTCTGGCCGCCCGCAGATCGGTGAAGACGAGCCTCGACTTCTTCCTCTCCGGGCGTTCCCTGCCCGCGTGGATCACCGGTCTCGCCTTCATCTCGGCCAACCTGGCCGCCACCGAGATCCTGGGCATGGCCGCCAACAGCGCGCAGTACGGCGCCTACACCGTCCACTGGTACTGGATCGGCGCCATCCCGGCCATGGTCTTCCTCGGCCTGGTGATGATGCCCTTCTACTACGGCTCGAAGGTGCGCTCGGTCCCCGAGTTCCTGCTGCTGCGCTTCGACAAGTGGGCACACCTGCTGAGTTCGTTCCTGTTCGCCTTCGCCGCCATCCTGATCGCCGGTGTGAACCTGTACGCCCTCGCGATCGTCGTCGAGGCGCTGCTGGGCTGGCCGCAGTGGGTGGCGATCGTGGTCGCCGGCGCCTTCGTGCTCGCGTACATCACCCTCGGCGGGCTGTCGTCGGCGATCTACAACGAAGTACTCCAATTCTTCGTGATCCTCGCCGCCCTCATCCCGATCTCCTACCTCGGCCTGAAGAAGGTCGGCGGCTGGGACGGGCTGACCCACAAGCTGGACGCGGCCCACGGCCACAACTTCACCACCGCGTGGGGCGGCACCGGCATCGGCAGCGTCAACCCGCTCGGCGCGAACTGGCTGACCATCGTGCTCGGCCTCGGCTTCGTGCTGTCCTTCGGCTACTGGACGACCAACTTCGCCGAGGTGCAGCGCGCGCTGTCCGCGAAGAACCTGTCCGCCGCCCAGCGCACCCCGCTCATCGCCGCGTACCCCAAGGTCTTCATCGTCTTCCTGGTGATGATCCCGGGCCTGGTCGCCGCCGCGCTCGTCCCGAAGATCGGCACCAGCGGCTCCGACCTCCAGTACAACGACGCAATCCCGTACCTGATGGAACAGCTGCTGCCCAACGGCGTCCTCGGCATCGCGGTGACCGGACTGCTGGCGGCGTTCATGGCCGGTATGGCGGCCAACGTGTCGTCCTTCAACACGGTCTTCACGAACGACATCTGGGCGAAGTACGTCGTGAAGGACCGCGAAGACTCGTACTACGTCCGCTTCGGCCGCCTGATCACGGTGATCGGCGTAGCGGCGTCAGTGGGCACAGCCTTCCTGGCCTCGTCCTTCTCGAACATCATGAGCTACCTCCAGACGCTGTTCTCCTTCTTCAACGTACCGATGTTCGTCGTCTTCATCGTCGGCATGTTCTGGAAGAAGGCCACCCCGAAGTCCGGCTTCTGGGGGCTGCTCGCGGGCACGGTCACCGCGATGGTCAACTACTTCTGGATCTACAAGCAGGGGATCATCTCCATCCCCTCCGACCAGGGCGCCAACTTCGTCTCCGCGATCGCCGGGTTCGTCGCCGGCGCGGTGGTCATGTTCGCCGTGTCCCTCTTCACCCGCCCCAAGTCGGCCGAACAGCTCCAGGGCCTGGTCTACGGCACGACGTCCCCCGGCATGACCGAGGCGCCCGCCGCGGGCGACGACGCGTGGTACCGCCGGCCGGCCCTGCTCGGCTGGGGCGCGGTGATCCTGGCCGCCCTCTGCTACATCCCGTTCTCGTTCTAGTCGCGGAGGATTGAGAAACCATGTCTGAACAATCAGGTCACTCCGGACACTCAGAGCACGACCTCCAGCGCGAGGTCAGCGAGCTGGAAGGCAAGTCCACGACGGCGTCCCGCCTGTTCGATCTGCGGCTGATCATCGGTGGGTTGTTCGTCGTCTACGGCGTGATCGTCACGATCGCGGGGATCAATCCGTCGGACTCGTCGCTGGACAAGTCCGAGGGCGTCAACATCAACCTCTGGACCGGGATCGCGATGCTGCTGCTCGGGATCTTCTTCCTGGGGTGGCTGAAGCTGCGGCCGGTACCTCCGGTGGAACTGGCGGAGGTCGCGGAGGAGGAAGAGGGGGCTTAGGGCGGCTGCCGGGGGCGGGTGGGCTGTGGCTGGTCGCGCCCACGTGGCGGAGCCGCGAATGTCACAGCCCCGCGCCCCTTAAGGCAACCGTGCCGGCCGTGTTGAGTAGTGCCGTACATGAGGTCCCGCAGCTCATCCGACTCGAACCACGGCGATCTCCCCCGGGGCTAACGCACTGCGGTGACCAGCAACGTGTCGGCGGTGCGTGGTCCTTCGGCGGTCGACGGCAACGTCTCAACGACCGTTTCGGTGAACCCGGCCTCGTCCAAGACCTTCACCCAGACCTGCTCCTGGAGCACCCACCGGCGCATCCTGGCGGCTTCCCCCGCCGGCGTCTTCGCCGGGACGGCGGCGGCCACGACGTCCGCCTGCGCGGGGGCGCCGCTCAGGTAGTGCGCCAGGGTGGAGAACACCAGCCGTCCGCCCGGCTTGAGAGCAGCGGCAGCCGCCGGCAACAGTTCACGAGGGTCGGTGAAGTCGAGGGCGCCGAAGACGCTGTACAACACGTCGTACGCGCCGACCTTCGCCCGCAGCTGCAACACGGCGTCGGACGGCACGATGCGCAGGCGCGGCGCGAGGTGGCCGAACAGGTCGAGCGCCATCTCGTACTGCGCCGGTGAGGCGTCGACGGCGTCGATCCGGGCGGGCCGGTGATGGACGGCGAGGTGAGCGGCGTGCCGTGCACTCCCGGCGCCGAGGTCACCGACGACGAGTCCGGACAGATCACCCAGCACTTCCGCGCCGGGCCCGCCGTCGTGGCTCCAGTTCCAGTGGAAGGCATCGGGGACCGCACGGTCACGCTCGGCGCGGCCGCGGCCGTAGTGGTGCCAGAGGTCCGAGGAGGTGGTCGTCACCCGGACATTCTTGGCGAGCGGTGTCCGGCACCGTGCCGATTCCGGAGATTCTCACCCCCTCGTACGTCGGGCACCTGCCGGAGTCGGCCGGGGCCCGACGGACCACTCCGTCAGTGCGAGTCGTTGCCCGGGTGGCAGGGGCCGCACTCGGCGGCGTCCGTCCACAACAACAGGTCGACGTCCCAGCCGTCGGACGCGATCAGGGTCGCCGTCCTCATCACCGAGATGGAGTCCGGAACCGCAGGAGTGAGCGAGGAACGCGTACGCAGCCTCGCCGCTAATTACTCCTGCGAGGACGAGGAGTTGATCGATGCGCTGATCGCCATGGCCACGGATCGGACACGCGGTTGGTGGGAGGAGTACCGGGGGCTGCTGCCCACGTCCTTCCTGGACCTGTCCGAGCTGGAGCACCACGCCACCTACCGCTGGGACGTGGATTTCCTCCATGTCCCCGGCCTGCTCCAGACAAAGGACTACGCTCGCGCAGTCTTCTCGCACAGAGTGCCCGCGCTTCCCCCGAGAGACCTCGAACTGCGGGCCGAACACCGGATGAAGCGACACCGCATCATCGAGGGTGCCCAACCGACTCCGTACGAAGCCGTAGTGCACGAGGGGGCCCTGCGCATCCGGGTCGGCGACCGTCCCGCGTCACGCGCTCAGCTCACCCGCATCCTGGAACTCTCGGAAGCGGACCACGTGACCGTACGTGTCATCCCGTTCGACCTGGATGGATTCATCGATGCCGGAAGCGCCATGGTGTACGCGGGTGGCACTATGCCCAAGCTGGACACGGTCGTGCGGGACGCACCCCACGGTTCTGCCTTCGTCGACTCCGAGGCGCAACTCAGCAACTTTCGAACGCTTTTCCGTAGAGTGGAGGGTGTGTCACTCGACCCCGAACGCTCGCGTGACTTCATCCACAGGCTGACGAAGGAACTGTGAGGCGCACCATGACACCCCCGGCCAACTGGCAGAAGTCGTCCTTCTCCGGCGGCGGCGACGGCAACGCCTGCCTCGAACTCGCCACCACCCCCACCGCCTTCCACCTCCGCGAAAGCGACACCCCCGCCACCTTCCTCACCACCACCCCCACGGCCCTCGCCGCCCTCCTCCACGGCATACGCGCCGGCCGTGCCGATCGTCACGGCTGACCCCTGTCCACGCCGACGGACTCCAGCAACGGCAGACACACCGCCTCGACCCTCCGGGCGTCGCGGCGGACGTATGTGCGGACATCGTTCGGCGGGGTGCCGTCGTAGATGTCGGTGAGGAAAGCCCGGGGTCTGACATCAAGGAGGGCGTCCCACCAGCGGTAGCGCCTGCGGGCACCGGGCGGGCCGATCACGACCCACGCCCAGTGCAGCGCCAGCAGTGCCGTGGCAGGGTCCTGTGTCGGTCTGCCCTTGCGGACGGCCCGTAGGACGGCCGCGTGTTCCTTCCGGCTCATGGCCTCCCACGCGATGCGGGACTCCTCCCGCACCCACCGCTGATCCATTACGCCTCCGGACCCGCCGCATTGGTCAGTGGGCCCGCCCTGTCCAGCAGTCCTGTGCGGGCCGCCAGCGCCGCCGCCTCCAGCCTCGACCCCACTCCCAGTTTCATCAGCACCCTCTGCACATGCGTGCGGGCCGTCGACGGGGCTATGCCCATGCCGGCCGCGATGAGGCGGGTGTCCTCGCCGTCCGCCACCCTGACCAGGACCTCGACCTCCCTCGGCGTCAGCATCTGCAAGAGCCGTTGGCCCTCGTCGTCGGGCTGGGCCGCCGGGTTGAGCAACTCGCTGAAGGCGCCTTGCAGGAGTTGTGGGGCTACGGCTGCCTCGCCCGCCCTCGCCTTCATGATCGCGCGCTCCACGCCCTCTATGCGCTCGTCGTGCCGGACGTAGCCCGAGGCGCCCGCCGCGAAGGCGGCCGCGATGCCGCGCGGGCTCGGTACCGGGCCCAGTACCAGCACCGCGACCTGCGGGCGCTCCCGCTTGATCTTCACCACCGGGTCGAAGATGCCCGGCTCGGCCGGTGTCGCCGTGCCCAGCAGGCACACCTCGGGGGCGCGGGTGATCACCAACTCCGCCGCGCCCGCCGCCGGTGCTGCCGCGGCCAGCACCCGGTGTCCCCGCAGCTTCAGTGCCGAGGCCAGCGCCTCTGCGAGCAATCGGTGGTCGTCGACCACCATCAGCCGCACTCCCATCGAGCAACCCCCCAGTCCCCCCAATGGATGCCCACTATGGATGCCCACCGGTCCCCAAGAACAGAGGGCCCCCAGCACCCCCGTCCTTCATGCCCCCGGAAGCTACACGCTTGTTCGACGTTGCGCTGCCCCTACTGGTGAGAAGTGCCCCGGATCGACGGACTTTTTCGCATTCCGGGGCATTCACGGGTGATGGGGGTGGTGCGGGACGGACTGGTTCAGCCTGTGGTGCCGAAGGCGATCGCCAGGTCCTTGTCGTCGGTGGAGGACGACGAGGGCTTGTCCGCGTAGACCGCCGACATGTACAGGTGCCCCTCCGAGTAGAGGATCTCCGCGTAGTCCGGCAGGAAACTGGTCTCCGTGTCCCGTACCGTCTCGGTGCTCGGGTTCTCCAGCAGCGTCGTCTCCTTGAAGGAGTTGCCGTCGATGCTGACGATCTGGCCGCCCTTGTCGTAGGGCGGGTACTTGTAGGCGAGCAGGTTGCTGCCGTCCATGCGCAGCGGGGTGATGGTGTAGCCGTCGCCCGCGTCGGCGCGCTGGCCGGTCTGCTTGCCGGTGGCGAGGTCGAAGGCGACGATCTCGTTGGTCTTGCTGTAGGAGTCGCCGGAGCCGTCGTGTTCCTCGGTCGGCACGTACAACCGGTCGTTCCCTACGGCGAGTTCGGTGCAGTACTCGACACGGGTGATGCCGTCGCAGCGGCCCGCGTACTGCTTGCCCGGCGCCGCGATGTGGGTGCGCAGCGCGCCGGTCTTGTTGTCGATGGAGAAGAAGTCGGAGATGCCGCTGCCGTCGCCCGCGCTGTCGCCGACGTCGGCCGCGACGACCAGCGGGTCGGTCGACACGATGCTCGCGTACTCGATGCCCTGGGCCACCTTGTAGTCCGAGAGCACCTTCCCGGAGACCGGGTCGATGGTCTGGATGTGGAGGGTGGGCGAGTCGTACGTGCCGCACCTGCGCACCGCGACCAGCTTGGCGCCGCCGCCGTAGCCGGCGTCGTAGCAGTCGGCGACCTTCGGGCTCCACAGGACCTTGCCGGTGGCGATGTCGAAGGCGGCGCCGCCGTCGGTGCTGCCGACGGCGACCGTGTTGGCACTGACGGTGACGTTCTCGAAACTGATCGGCTGGTCACCGGAGTTGGCGGTCTTCGTCCACAGCTTGGTGCCCGCGTCGAGGTCGATCGCCGCGATCTGGCTGCAGCCGTGCGAGGGCTTGTCCTTGGTCGGCATGGCGGGCTCGTAGATGATCGCCGTTCTGCCGTCGGTGGTGGTGTTCTTCGTGGCCTGGCAGACCGGGCCGGGGAGTTTGATCGTCCACTGCTTGGCGCCGGTGTCGCGGTTGTAGCCGTCGACCTCGGCGGCCCCGCTCTTGGCATACACCTTGTCGGTGAGCCAGGAGCCGGTGGTCTGCATGGTGTCGGTGACCTTGGGCATCGGAACCTGGAAGAGGACCTTGGAGGCGGTGTCGGCGGGCACCTTCTCCTTGCCGCCCGAGGTGGTACCGCCCTTGTTGTCGGAGGGAGTTGAATCGGCGGTGGTCTTCTTGTCGTCGGCCTTGTCGTCCTTGCCGGACGAGGACGAGTACCAGATCCCGCCGCCGACGATCAGCGCGATCGCCACCACCGCGGCCGTGATGATCACTGCCGACGCCCCGAACTTCCGTCCGCCGCCGCCCGGTTGACCCGGCTGCGGGTGCAACGGCATGGTCGGCTGACCAGGCTGGCCCTGCCCCGGGTAGCCGTAACCGGGCTGCTGGCCATAGGGGTTGGGCTGCTGGCCGTACGGCTGCTGCGGGGGCTGCGCGTACGGGTTGGGCTGCTGCCCGGGGTAGCCGTAGCCGGGCTGCTGGGGCGGGGGCGGAGGCGGCGCCTGCGGGTAGCCGTAGCCCGGTGGGGGCGGTGGCTGCTGCGGGGGCTGGTCCTGGGGTGGGCCGAAGCCGCCCTGCTGTGGGGGCTGGTTCGGCGGGGGCGGGGGCGGCTGGGTCATGACGAGTACCTCGGGGACGAAGCGGAGACAGGAAGAGGTCGGGGTCTCACTTGCCGTAGGCGAGCATCAACTTCTCCTTCGTGTCGTCATTGCCGTTCAGCCGGGTCGTCGAGATGTAGAAGCGCCCGTCGACGTAGTCGACGTCCCGGGAGAAGAAGCTCGACTCGATCCGCGCGGTGCCCGCCGGCAGCTGCAGCAGCTTCGTCGTGGTGTGCGAGGAGCCGGTCGTCGGGACGGACACGACCTGGCCGCCCGCGTCGTAGGCGGCCTCCACATAGGCGATGAGCTTGCCGCCCTCGGCCTGGACCGGCTGCATCGACTCGTCCGCGGGGGACTTGACGCGCCACTTCTCCTTGCCGGTGGCGAGGTCGATCGCGACGATCTGGTTGGCGCCGGTCGTCGCGTCGGTCGGGAGGTAGAGGGTGTTCGCGTCGACCGCGACTCCCTGGCAGCCCTGGAGGTTCCGGTCGAGGATCGTCAGACCGCAGGAGGGCGCGAAGACGGCCTTGGAGTCGACCTGCGAGCGGACGGAGCCGTCGCTCTTCAGCGTCGAGATGTTCCAGTGCTTGTTGTCCGAGTCGGTCATGTAGAGGACGACCGGGTCCACGGAGTACACATGGGACACCGTCCAGCCCTTGGGGATCGACTTGGTCCACCTGGCCTTGCCGGTCGCCGGGTCGAGTTCCTGCACCTCGTCGTGCTCGGTGGAGGAGCCCGCCCCGCAGGACGAGACCACGAGCAGCTTGCTGCCGCCCGCGAACGCGGACGGGAAGCAGGCCGCGCCGTACTTCTTCTTCTCGTACAGCTGCTTGCCGGTGGCGAGGTCGTAGGCCACGCCCGACTGCGAGCGGCCCACCATCAGGGTCTTGCCGGTGATGGTCAGCCCGACGCTGAGCGCGCTGTCGAACAGGTCGCCGTCCGCGACGGTCGTGGCCCAGCCCTTCGCCCCGGTGTTCAGGTCGAGCTGCTGGAGGTGGTTGCACTTGGCGTTGTCGCTGACACCGCTCTCGTACGCCACCACGATCTTGTCGTCGGCCGACTTCTGCGGGGTGACCGCGCAGATCTTCTGCGGGAAGGTGATCGTGGCCCAAGTCGGGTTGCCGTTGCCCACGTTGTAGGCGACGACTTCCTTGTACGCGGCCTTCACCGCCGTCTTGCCGGTGATCCACATGCCGGGGGCGTCGGCGCCGGAACCGGGCGCGTCCGGCGCCTCCTTGTACCAGAGCACCTTCGCCTCGCCGGACTTGCGGCCCTCGTTGAGGTTCTCGGGGTCCTTGCCGCCGTCACCGCTGCCGTCACCGGGGTTGGCCGGGTCGTCGGCGGTGCTCGTGCCGGAGGCCGTGGGGCTGTCGCTCTTCTCCGCCACCGGCTTCTTGTCGTCGCTGCCACCGGTGACCGCCCACACCGTGCCGCCGACGACCAGCAGACCGGCGACCGCCGCCGCGATCAGGAGGGCGGGCCTGCCCTTGAAGGGGCCGCGGCCGGAGGGGGGCTGGGGCGGGGTGAACTGCGGTGGCGGGGGCGGCGGGTAGCCGTAGCCGCCGTAGGGGGGCTGCTGACCGTAGGGGCCGGGCTGCTGCGGCTGACCGTAGGGGCCCGGCTGTTGGGTGTACGGGCCCGGCTGCCCGCCGTACTGGCCCGGCTGCGGCTGCTGGCCGTACTGACCGGGTTGCGGCTGCGGTTGTTGCGGGTAGCCGTAGCCGGGTGCCGGTGGAACGGGAGCGCCGAAGCCGCCGGACGGTGGCTGTGGCGGTTGGTTCGGCGGCGCTCCGTAACCGCCGGACGGCGGCTGTTCGGGCGGCTGAGTCATCAGCGGCTCCCCCTCGTTCACTGATTTTTAGCCACGCCCCGAAGCACACGAAGGACCCGGAGGCGCATTCAAACAGGTCTCAGACGGCCCTTTGTATCACTGAGCTGTCCACGAACAACGGGCCGGTTCACCCCTGTACCCAAGGGAGGACCGGCCCGTGATGACCCCGTTATGCGCCTTCACGCACCCTTCACGCGTCCTCGGCGAGTTCCAGCCACCGCATCTCCAGCTCGTCGCGCTCGCCGCCCAAGTCCCGCAGCTGCGCGTCCAGTTCGGCCACCTTCGCAAAGTCCGTGGCGTTGTCGGCGATCTGGGCGTGCAGCTTGGTCTCCTTCTCGGAGACCTTGTCCAACTGCCGCTCGATCTTCTGGAGTTCCTTCTTCGCGGCCCGCTGGTCGGCGGCGCTCACGGCGGGTGCGGCCTTCTCGACGACGGGGACGGCAGCGGCAGCCACTTCCTCCATACGGTGGCGCCGCTCCAGGTACTCGTCGATACCGCGCGGCAGCATCCGCAGCGTCGCGTCACCGAGGAGGGCGTACACCTTGTCGGTGGTGCGCTCGACGAAGAACCGGTCGTGGGAGATCACGATCATCGAACCGGGCCAGCCGTCGAGGACGTCCTCCAGCTGGGTCAGCGTCTCGATGTCGAGGTCGTTGGTGGGCTCGTCGAGGAAGAGGACGTTCGGCTCGTCCATGAGGAGACGGAGCAACTGCAGCCTTCGCCGCTCACCACCCGACAGATCCCCGACCGGCGTCCACTGCTTCTCCTTGTTGAACCCGAACGTCTCGCACAACTGCCCAGCGGTCATCTCCCGCCCCTTGCCGAGATCGACGCGCTCCCGCACCTGCTGCACGGCCTCCAACACCCGCAGCGTGGGCTTGAGTTCGGCCACCTCCTGGGAGAGGTAGGCGAGCTTCACGGTCTTTCCTACGACGACCTTGCCGGCCGCGGGCTGGGTCTCGCCGTCGCTGCGGGCGGCGTCGGCGAGGGCGCGCAGCAGGGAGGTCTTGCCGGCGCCGTTGACACCGACCAGACCGACGCGGTCGCCCGGGCCGAGGTGCCAAGTGATGTGCTTCAGAAGGACTTTGGGTCCGGCCTGGACGGTCACGTCCTCCAGGTCGAACACGGTCCGGCCAAGGCGTGAGGAGGCGAACTTCATCAGCTCGCTGGTGTCGCGCGGCGGCGGCACGTCCGCGATCAGTTCGTTGGCGGCCTCAACGCGGAAGCGCGGCTTGGACGTACGGGCGGGGGCGCCGCGGCGCAGCCAGGCCAGCTCCTTGCGGACCAGGTTCTGCCGCTTGGTCTCCTCGGTGGCGGCGATGCGCTCGCGCTCGGCGCGGGCGAAGACGTAGTCGGTGTAGCCGCCCTCGTACTCGAAGACGTCGCCCTTCTGCACGTCCCACATCTGCGTGCAGACCTGGTCCAGGAACCAGCGGTCGTGGGTCACGCAGACGAGCGCGGAACGGCGCTCGCGCAGGTGCTGAGCGAGCCACGCGATGCCCTCGACGTCGAGGTGGTTCGTGGGCTCGTCGAGGACGACCAGGTCCTGGTCCTCGATGAGCAGCTTGGCGAGCGCGATACGGCGGCGCTCGCCGCCGGAGAGCGGGCCGATGACGGTGTCGAGTCCCTGCGGGAAGCCCGGCATGTCCAGGCCGCCGAAGAGTCCGGTGAGTACGTCGCGGATCTTGGCGTTGCCCGCCCACTCGTGGTCGGCCATGTCCCGGATGACCTCGTGGCGGACGGTCGCCTCCGGGTCGAGGGAGTCGTGCTGGGTGAGGACGCCGAGGCGGAGTCCGCCGGAGTGGGTGACGCGGCCGGTGTCGGACTCCTCCAGCTTGGCGAGCATCCGGATCAGGGTGGTCTTGCCGTCTCCGTTGCGGCCCACGACCCCGATCCGGTCCCCTTCGGAGACACCGAGCGAGACACCGTCGAGCAGGGCACGGGTGCCGTACACCTTGCTGACGTTCTCGACATTGACCAGGTTGACGGCCATTTCTCTCCTGACAGGGGGGACGGTCAGCCTCCCAGGGTAATGCGCGGTGAGAGGCTGACGATCCGTGCAGGTCAGCAAGGTGCCGTCGTTCGTCCGCCGCGCCGTCGTGGCTGGTCACGCCCGTGCGGCGAATGCCGCCGAAGTGGCACGCTGAAGATCCGTAGGCGGTGGTCAGGCTGTGCGCAGGCCCTCGAACGCGGCCCTCACGCGGGAAGGTCCGTATGCGGCGAGTGCCCAGAGGGCGGTGATCCTCGCTGCGCCGGTCCACAGGTCCTCGGCGGCCGTGGGCGGGCGGAAGGCGTGGACCTTGAGCTGTCGCTCCGCGAAGGGGCGGTGGTCGAGGTAGCGCAGACCGCCGGTGCCACAGAGATAGATGTCGGCGCCGACGGCGGTGGTGAGGTCGGCCAGACGTACCGAGCGGTCCGAGGAAGCGGCGAGGTCGCTGCTGCGCACGATGGTGCCGCGCCAGCCCAGGAGGTTCAGCAGGGCGCGGGTGGTGGCTTCGGCGACGGCCGCTGTGCCGACGCCCTCGGCAAGGGAACGGACGGCGGGTTCGAGTGAGGCATGCAGCAACTGCCAGTGGGGGCTGGCGTGATAGTGCTGCGCGGGCAGTTGACCGAGGCGGCGGGCACTGCGCCGCGGGTCGGCCAGTCGGGCATCGCGGATCAACGTTGCGCGGCCGTGCGGGAGATGGGTTTCGACAGACAGCCACTGCTGCCGTTGTGGGTCGTCGAGTGCGGCGAGGCGAGCGCGGTGTTGGTAGTCACGGCGGACGAACTGGACGTCGTCGAGGACCACCCAGACATTGGCTGTGTAGAGCTTGGCCAGAGTGGAAAGACGGGGCAGCAGGTTGGGTTGATGGATCGCGCACGAGCCCACCGGCCGCGTACTCGGGCGCGCGGCGCTGTCAGGCAGGCAGGAGCCAGCTGTCGTAGCCGCGGACGCGGAGACGGTCGAAGGCATCGCGGACCCTTTCCGGAACGTGCTGCTCGATGGCGAAACCACGCTTGGGGTACTCCATCACCCTCTCCATGTCGCCCATGAGCATGTCGATGAGCTGCTTCTCGTCGGCGTGGGTCGTGACGTACTCGTCGAACGACAGCGGCTGGGAGACGCAGACCGGCTCAACCTCGGGCCACAGCTTGCGGCATGTCGCGTAGGCGCGGCGCTGCATGTAGGGCATGGAGATCAGCAGCACGGTGGTCACCGCGATACCCGCGTTCTCCAGCACCTCGCGGGAGAAGCCGATGTTCTGGCCGGTGTTGGTGGCCTTCGGCTCCAGAAGGATCGCCTCGTCCGGCACTCCGAGGGAGAGCGCGTGCTCGCGGTAGTGGACGGCCTCGCCCCGTGGAAACCGCTCCTTGGTGGCGCCGCTGGTGTCACCGGTGAAGGCCACGACCGGGAACATACCGGCGTGGTACAGGTCGGCGGCGGCGCCGGCCACACCGAGATCGAGGCTGCCGAGGGCGATCGCGGCGGAGCAGGGCCGCAGTTCGTGACCCATCTGGTGGAAATCCCAGAGCGCGCGGGCGTCCGCCCGGTCCGCGTCACTGATCGTGGCCTCCTGACGGTCGGTCACGTGTACTCCTCGCTGGTGCGAACGGTCTTGATGCTGCGCAGTTGGTGTTTCAGTCCGTATCGGGTGGCGATGTCCGAGGCCCTGTCGAGCACGGCGTGCCCCCGCTGCGGGTGACCGGGTCGGTGAGCAGGATGTGGGCGTGCGCGGTTTCGATCTGGACGCGCTGGAGCGGAGTCTCGAAGCGGCCGTTGCTGCGGGCGGCATCGATGTAGGCCAGGGCCCGGGTGAGATCGCCGACACCGCGGTGGGCCAGCGCGAGCTTCTGCTGCGCGGTTGCCCAGTCCTCCGGTTCGTCCAGTTCCTCGAACCACTTGGCCGCCTGGCCCATGATGTGGATGGCTAACTCGTTGTGGCCATCCTTGGACAGGGAGGTGCCGATCCACAGCATGGCTCGGGCGCGGTCGGCCGAGACGAGCCTCTCGTCATCGGCGAGTTGCTGGTAGCGGGTGGCCGCGGCGGTGAGGCGTCCGGCCATTTCGGTGATCACGGTGAGGGAGAGTTCGACCTGCGCGGCTCGCCGGGGGATGCCGAGTTCGGTGAACACGTCGTGTGCGTCTGAGTAGAGCCGTTTGGCGGTCATCAGGTCCTGAAAGGTGCCCTGAAGGCGCCGCAGGTCGCCGGACAGGACCAACGAGCGCCCGTACAGGTACAGGCCCCGATCGTCGAGATCGCTGGGCTGGGTCCGACCGAGTCTGCGTTCCAGCAGGGTGGCGGCGAAGGCGAAGTCCTGACGATCGAGACACACCACGATCCGCTCCAGATCCTCCGCCCAGGTCTCGTGGTCCGCGTTCGTGAAGGACGGTGTTCCGCTCGGCCGTCGGCCCAGCGGGCTCGGGGCGAGAAGTTGCTCGAAGCGGGCCCGGGCGGCTGCATCGGCGCGGGTGAGGGCTGTGTCGAGGATGGCCTGTGTGTCGGGCCAGGGACAGGTAGCCGTGCCGAACTTCTCCCACTTGGAGACGGTGCGGATGCCGACGCCGAGGTGCGCCGCATAGGTGCGCACGCTCATGCGCAGCGCCTGCCGCAGCAAGCCGGCCTCGCGGCCGGTCCATCGACTCACGCTCACCTTGGGGCGCCTCCCTCCTGTCGCCATGGAAGCACGGACGGCGGGCGAGGGGCCGCGGAAGTGCCACAAGGGTGCAACGGCCGTTCATTCCCGGCGGACTGAGGATGCGTCAGGCTCAGATCGTTCCGTCCGCTCACTCCGTTGTGGAGGCATGTCCGCGTGGTCCCCCTCACCGAGAGCCACTACGGCTTCCCGCAGCTGACCCGCACCAACGAAAAGAAATGGGGCATGCCCCCTCGCACCTTCATGATTCGGCTCCGCCGCGCCCCGGGGTTCGGCGGAAGGCACTGGCGACGATGACCCTGACTGCGGCACCAGTAGGACCGCAGCGTTACCACGAGCGCTATCCGGCAAAGGAAGAGTCCGTTCCCCGCGCGCGCCATGACGTCGCCCTCGCTCTGGAGACCTGGGGTCTGTCCTGTCTGGTGGATGTGGCCGGACTAGTCGTCAGCGAGTTGGTCACCAACGCCGTGGATCACACCGACGTCACCACGGTCGGCGCCTCGGTCACCAGGACCGGCCTGCACTCGGTGCGGATCACCGTCACCGACACCTCCCGCGTACGGCCCACTGCCGAGACGCCGAAGGGTGACGAGGAGCGCGGGCGCGGTCTGCAACTGGTCGAAGCAGTCGCCGACGATTGGGGAGCCGAGGTGGTGCACGGCGGGAAACGGGTGTGGGCCCACCTGACCGCAGAGGCATCCCCGTGACCGGCTATCAGTCAACGGCCGCCGCCCCGCACGGCAGTATGCCCACTCTGCTCGACGTGACCAGCCTCCGGCCCCGTCAAGATGGCCATGGACTGCGTCCTGTGCAACACCCGCTTGCGGATCACCGGCCGCGTCCTGAGCGATGTCGCCACCACAGAAGGCCCTACCGCCTGTGGGCCTGCAACCCAACCTGCGGGGGCCTGCGTTGAGCGGCCTTCAGGCCCCCTGGCCCGTGCACCGTGGCGGGTCGCCCCGGGTTGAGGCCGTCGCCCTGGTACTCGTCGTGCTCGTCCTCGGCGGCGTGCTGCTCGCCGTGGCCCTGTAGTTCCCGGCGGTTCGCGGTGACCCGAGAGCCCGCGTGCCCGCCGTTCCAAGCTCCGCCCGCGTGAAGGGGGACCGCCTCCCCACGCCAGCCCGCTCACCATGCCGGACGGGCAGTCACCGAACCACAAGTGCACGCTTCGGAAGGAGTACCAGGTCATGACCGTTCCACTCCCGATCGCCGACTTAGACTGGACGGCGCTGCGGAACTTCGCCGCACTGCGCGGACAGCTCAGGGTCTCGCTGACGCCCATCTGCAACGTGAAGTGCTGGTTCTGCCACAACGAGGGCGACGTCCCGCCGCCCTTCATGCACCTGCACCGGGACGCCAAGCCCCGCGCCCGCAAACTGACCGCCGACGACTACGTGAACGTCCTGCGCGAGCTGATCGGCGCCGGATTGAGGCGGGTGTACTTCACCGGCGGCGAACCGCTGGCATCGAAGCTGGCGCAACCGGTCCTCACCCAGCTCCCCGTTCGCGGTCCGGACGTGTCCTACACACTGGTCACGAACGGGCTGCTGGTACGCACGCATCAGGACTGGCTCGCCACGACCGGCCTGGACAAGGTGAAGGTCTCCCTGCACTACTTCTCCGACGAGTCGTTCCGGGCCATCGCCCAGACCCGCTACAGCGTCGCGGCCGTCCTGGACGGCATCGAGGCCGCCCGCGAGATGTTCGAGCGGGTGGAGCTGAACACGCTCATCCAGCGCGAGAACGAACACGAACTGCGCGACATCCTCGCCTTCGCCCTCGACCGCAGGCTGCCAGTGCAGTTCATCGAGCTGGTCGACACCGACTTCAACACCGGCCGGAAGTCCTCGGCCATAGGCGCCCAGGGCCTCATCAACCACCTGCGGACACTGACCAGCGAGGAGGAAGTAGAGGTCTCCGGCGTCGGTCAGGGACGGCGGATCTTCCGCATCGACGGCATCGAGATCGACATCATCCACCGTGAACTGGGCCGCCACCATGTCGGCCAGTGCGGCACCTGCCCAGTGAAGGCCAAGTGCGTGGAGGGCTTCTGGGCCCTGCGTCTGGACCATGCCGGCGGAGTCCAGCCCTGCCTTTTACGCGAAGACCTGCGCATGGACATCCGGTCGCTGCTGGACCAGCCGGAGCAAGTCTCCTCAGCCGTGGCCCGACACGTCTCCGCCTTCACCGAGGGCACTCTGTGAACCCCCTGCGCGATCCGTACACACCCAGGACGGACGAAGGACGCCAGGGGCCTTTCGTGGTTCTGGAAGGAGTCTCAGGGGTCGGCAAGTCGACGCTGAGCCGCCTGCTGGCCAAGCGGCTCGGCGCCGCGGAGGTCCACACCCTCACCGATCCTCACACCGGCTGGTCCGACATGGCCAACCGGGAGATCCGGCCGTTGCCGCAGTTCGCCTTCTACCTCTCCGGTCTCCTGCACGCCTCCGATGCCATACGACAGCACCTAGGCACGGGGGCGGTGGTCGCAGACCGGTACGCCTCCTCGGTCGCGGCCTGCCACGCCGCCGTCAACGGCGTCGGCCTGGACCAGGTGAAGGAGCTGATCGCCCCGTTCCGGCCGTACCTCGTGGCGCCGGACGCCACCTTCTACCTCATCGGCTCCGATCTCTCGCTGAAGGAGCGGATGGGGACCAAGACGGACGTGAAGCAGGACGACACCGACCTGTTCAGCGTCCCCGGCCGCCTTGCCCGGCTCCGCGAGAACTTCCGGGCAGTGGCCGACGAGGACCCCAGCGCCATCACGCTCCCCACCGACGGCCACAGCCCGGACGACCTCACCGAGCTGATCATCAAGCACCTGGAGGACAGGCGTGCCTGACCCCATCGACGCCGAAACCGTCATCCGCGACGGCCGTGTCACCGGCGCATTTCCGGACGATATCCACGAGGGCGTGGCCTGGTGGGTCGCCGCCTGCTTCGTCGTGGTGAGCCGGGCCCGGCAGCTGGCCGTGGCACACGACGGGCACCCCATCACGGCCGAGTTCCACCAGCGGTTCTGCCGCGGGGCCATCAACGCCCAGCACTTCGGCTGCCAGGTGGCCAGCCTCGGCACGGCCGACGAAGCCCAGCTCCTGCACGCGATGAAGGCACTCGGCTCCGTCCCCGGAGCGTGGCTGTCCACGACCGACGACGGCGGGCGGCAGACCGTCACCATCCGCCTCTACGACGCGGACGGCCAGTCGGTCGCCGAAGGCACCGGCCTGGCCAAAGTGCGGGAGATGATCGCCTCCGACCGCATTCCCATCCCGGTCAACGACCAGGCCAGGGGCAGCATCACCGAGCGCCGCGATCTGGTGGAGGCACTGTGATCGACGCGGCCGAGGTCATCCGCAGCGAGACCAGCATCCTGTTCGTCACCCTCGATTCCCTGCGCTACGACGTCGCCCGCGCCGCCCTGCACGCCGGTCGGACACCGCGACTGGCGAGGATCCTGCCGGGCGGCCAGTGGGAGGAACGCCGCACCCCCGGCACCTTCACCCTCCCCGCGCACATCGCCTTCTTCTCCGGCTTCCTGCCCAAGTTGCCCCAGCCTGTACAGCCGCCCAGGCTGTGGGAGTGCCGTCCGCCCGCCTTCAAGACCGTCGATACGGGCACGTTCGTCTTCGAGGCGCCGAATCTCCTCACCGGTCTCGCCCGGCACGGCTATCGCACCGTGTGCATCGGTGGCGTGACGTACTTCTCGCGGGAGACACCGCTCGGGTCGGTGCTGCCCGACATGTTCCACGAGGACCACTGGCGGCCGGAGTTCCGCTCCCCGGAGCCCGACTCCACACGCCACCAGGTCGACCACGCTCTGACCGTCGCCGAGCAGTACGCCGACCGTCCGCTGTTCCTGTTCGTCAACGTCTCCGCCACCCACGTCCCTCACGGCCACTACACCGGCGAGAGCGGCGACTCCTGGCGCTCTCAGGCCGCCGCGCTCGCGTACGCGGACGAACACCTCGGTCGCCTGGTCGAGAGACTCACCAGCGAGAAAAGGTGGCTGATCATCATGTGCGCCGACCACGGCGACGCCTTCGGCGAGGATGGCTACCACGGCCGTGGCATCGCTCACCCCACCGTGCTGAACGTGCCGTTCGCCGCTGTGCTCGCCCCGTAGAAGCTACGCTCCCGGGCCATGAGCGACTCATCCCAGCGGAGGGCGATGCGCGACGCCTCCGTCATCGTGGCCCGGGACGAGGACGGCATGGTCGCCGTTCTGACCGCCGAATTCCCCGAGCACGGCGGCGAGTACGTGTTCCTGCCCGGGGGACGCCGGGAAGGTGACGAGACACCGGAGGAGTGCGCGCGACGCGAGCTGCACGAGGAAGCCGGAGTCGCCGCCGAAACCTGGCGCCCCCTCGGCTCGTACGCCATCACCCTGAACTCCACCGCCCGCATCCACCTGTTCCTGGCCGAAGGCCTCACCTTGGGACCGCAGCAACTCATGCCGAGTGAAGCGGACTTCAAGCTGATGTGGTGGCCGATGGACGATGCGATCCAGGCTGCCGCCCAGGGACGTTTCCTGCTCCAGGGCGGCCCCTTGGCGCTGCTGCTCGCCCAGCAGATCGCCGTGGACAGGCCCTAGTCCTGCTGGGCGGCGAACAGTTCCAGGTGTGCGCAGGTGGGGCAGCGATAGGCGTCGATCTGCCAGTGCGGTCGGCCCATCCTCTTGGCATTGCCGAGCGGGCCTCGCTGAAGGGGGCCCGCTATCCACCGCGCGAACCCGCGGGCGCCTTGTCCGGAGTCCTCGACGAAGCCCGGCTCCAGCCCCACCGCACCGCATTGGGTGCACCGTATGTTGTTCACGATGGGAGTGTATTGAGCGGCTGCGGGTGTTGGTCGTCGGGGCCAACTCCCGTCGCTCTCATGCCGCGTGACGCCCCCGCGCAGTTCAGCGGGCCGCCGCTGCCCGTACGTCGCTCAGCAGGTCGTACATCGTCTGGCCGGGGCAGTCCGTCTGGAGCCAGTCCCGGTGGCCGCTGATCGTCTCGTTGTCCTTCTTCACGCCGTTCACCGGGTTGGTGTAGGTGATCTTCGCCTGGGGGTCGAGGCCCTTGAAGCGGGTGATGACCTTGATCAGGCGGATCAACGAGGCCTTCGCCGCTTCCGTCGGGGCCTGGGACACCAGGTTGCCGATGAGGGCGATGCCGAGGTTGCCGGAGTTGAAGCCCGCCGTGTGGAAGGCGGTGACCAGGTTGCCGTCCTTGTCGAAGGCGGGGATCAGGTCGTCGCCGGAGTAGCGGCCCTCGTAGACAACGCCCGCCTCGTCGATGAGGAAGTGGTAGCCGATGTCGCCCCAGTCGAGGGTGACCGCGTGGTACTCGTAGATCCCGCGGACGGTCGCGGCCGGGTCAGGGTCGGCGTTCGGAGTGTCCGTGTGGTGGACCGTGATCGACTGCAACGGGTAGTACGCCTCAGGCGTGTTGACCTTGCCGTCCTTGTAGCGCTTCGACTCGTCGGCGCCCCAGGCCGGGCGCGAGAGGTAGCGGACGCCACGGACGCGGGTCGCCTCGGAGGGCACGTGGAAGGTGCGGTCGGGGCCGCGGGTGCAGTCGATCGCGACCGTGTGTACGTCCGTCGCGCCTGCCGGTGTCTTCACCTCGTAGCTGGTGGCCTCGTCGGCCGCGACCAGGGCCGTACCGCCGTCGTCCACGGTGGCGCAGCCGGTGCCGGTCTGCTGCCAGTCGCCGTCCGCGAGGCGGATGCCGGCGCCGTCACGGTCGCCGGTCCAGCGCAGGCCGACGTAGGACGCGGCGAA